>DASSIU010000209.1:0-4521 GCA_035691585.1 Sphingomicrobium sp.
GAGCTCAGTTCCATGAGGCCTGAGAGGGCCGCGCCGAACTGGTCCGACAGTGCGTAATCGGCATAATTGTGGAAGCTCTGGTTCTCCCAGAAGGCGTTCACCTCGGGCGGCACTTCCGTGGATCGGCCGCGCAAGCCGCCCAAATCACCGATGCGGGCGTAGCCGACCTGATAGGGCGCCAGTTCTTCGCCGAGCACGTCTTCATTGTACTGCGGGTTGCGCCGGGAACGCGGCACGGTCCGAACGTCCACGACGAGATCCACCGGCCCGCGCCGCAGCAAGTCGACGAACTCGGCGATCGAGCGCGTCGAATGGCCAATGGTGAAGATGGGCGGCTCATCGGGCATGGCCGCTCAACGCTCCGGCTCGGCTAATGCTGCGGTTGAAGCAGCGGGGCGATCTCCGGGCTCTCCTCGATCGAGCGGTAGAATTTCGGCGTCGGGAACGGGCCGCGCGCCTGCTCGAACGCATAGCCAAGGTTGAGAAGGAGCGCTTCCGACCACTTTGGACCCATGAAGCTGAGGCCGACCGGCAAGCCTTTGATGAGGCCCATCGGCACCGTGAGATGCGGGTAACCTGCAACTGCCGCGAGTGAGCCTGCGCCCCCGCCGCCAAACTGGTCTCCATTGGCAGCGTCGATCTTCCACGCCGGGCTCACCGTCGGCCCCACCAGCGCGACGACGCGGTTCTGCTTGAGCAGCCGATCGATCCCGTTCGGTCCGGCGGCGGTGAAGCTGACCTGCCGCGCTTGCTTGTAGGCCGGGTCGCCTAGGCCCTTGGTCTTCTCCGCCTGCTCGAACTGCTCCTGCCCGAACAGGCCCATTTCCTGCCGCTCGTGCGTCTTGTCGAACGCGATCAGGTCCGCGAGCGTCCGGACTCCGATCGGTGCCGGGCTCCCCTTGAGATATTTGGCCATGTCGGCCTTGAGCTCGGAGTTGAGGACCAGGCCCTCGTTCTTGCCGATGAGCTTGTCGTCGAACTTCTTGATGTCGACGAGGATCGCGCCCCGCTGTTTCAGGATCGCAAGGGCAGTATTGAACGCCGGGTCGAGCTGCGAGGTCGAGGCGAAGCGCAGCACGCCGATCCGCTTGCCATTCAGCGAGTTGGCGTCGAGCGCGGCAGCATAATCACGCTTGTGCCGGTCGGCGTCCCTTGTCGCGGGGTCGGCGGGATCGCTGCCGGCAATCACCGTCAGAAGCTCGGCCGCCTCGCGAACGCTCGCCGCCATCGGGCCAGCGGTGTCCTGGCTGTGACTGATCGGGACGATGTGCGCGCGGCTGACCAGCCCGACGGTCGGTTTCAGTCCGACAATGCCGTTGATTGACGACGGGCAGGTGACGGAGCCGTCAGTCTCGGTCCCGATCGCCATCCGCACCAGCCCTGCGGCGACTGCGGCACCCGACCCGCTCGAGCTGCCGCAGGCGTTGCGGTCGAGCGCCCACGGATTGTGGGTCTGCCCGCCGACCGCGCTCCAGCCGGAGATCGAATGCGTCGAGCGGATATTCGCCCATTCGCTGAGATTGGTCTTGCCGAGGATGATCGCGCCCGCCGCGCGCAGCCGCGCCACCAGCGGCGAATCGCGGTTGGTGACGTTGGCCGCCAGCGCGAGGCTTCCGGCGGTGGTCGGGAGCGGCCCGGCAACCTCGATATTGTCCTTGATCAGTATCGGCTGGCCCGCGAGCGGACCGCGCAGCTTGCTCGCGTCGATCCGCTTCGCCTGGTCGATCGCGGTCGGATCGACGGCAATCACCGAATGGAGTTGCGGGTCGATCCGCGCGATCCGCTCGAGCGCCGCGCGCGTGTTGGTCTCGGCCGGGAGGGGCTGGGCGGCGGCACTCACCGATGATGCCGCAATCGCAACAATCGAAGAAATCGCCAGGTAACGCATGCGAGCCCCCCTCGTTCGGATCAGCGCGGCGCGAGCAGGGCGTCGAGCGTGTCTTCGCCTTTGCCCACTTTCTCCAGATGCGGATAACGCAGGCCGCCGTGCCAATCGAGCTTGACCGTTCGATAGACGTCGCCGTCCTGGATCAGCAGCTCGGGCGCGGGGCCGCTGCCGGCCGCGTCCTTGATCGCCTGCTTGATCGCATCCATGTCGTACTTGCGCCCGTTCACGGCGAGGACCTCGCTGCCGATGGTGATGCCGGCGTTGAAAGCCGGACTGTCCCAAAGCACGCTGCTTACCTTGCCGTCATGGCCGACCGTGAAGCCACCCGAGTATGTAAACTCGCCGGTCTTGCGGACCATCTCCGACACCTTGGTCCAGTTGCTCGGCTTGTCGGTGAACACCAGGCGATAGCCGCCCTGGGTAATCCCTTCGAGCGGCGCTTCGGGCGCAATCGCGTAAACCCGCCGCTGCAGGTAGCCGCGCCAGTCAAAAGAAGGCAGCACCTTGTTGAGCGTCGCGACGATGTCGTCGAACGTGTAGGTGAGCTCGCCATAATCGCCGTCGCGCATGCCGAAGAAGGCGCGGGCGAAATCGTCGATCGATTTCTTGCCGCCGGACTGCTGGCGAATGATCCGGTCGACGTCGATCCAGATCAGCTGCCCTTCGCTGTAATAATCCTCGCTGCGCTGCCAGCTGCGCCACGGCTGCGGCGAGCGCTGGGCGATGATCGGGTCATTGGTCGTGTCCTCGAGCGGACGCCACACTCGGCCCGGCGTACCTGGGCCGTAAGTCGCCGCCGTCGACGCGATCGCGTCGAGGGTATCCTGCTTGGTCAGCATTCCCGATCGGGCCGCGAGCACATAGCCCCAGAACTGGGTCTGTCCCTCGTACATCCACATCAACGTGTCCTGCATCGGTGTCCGGTAATCCGGCGTCCACAGGTCCGCGGCGCGGCGGTACTTGCCGTCCCAGCTGTGCGTATATTCATGCGGCATCAGCGAGCTGCGGTCAGTGAGATGGTGGTCCCAGTCGATGAAATAGCCGCGCTTCACACCATCCTCGGAGCTGCGGTGATGTTCCAGTCCCTCGCCGCCGAGATAATCCGAAATCGTCAGCAGGAAGTCGTAATGGTCGTAATGCTGCGCGCCGAATACCTTGAGCGCCTGGTCGACCATTCGCTTGTGCGCGTCGATCTGCTCGGGCTTGGCGGCGAGCTCCGGCTCGTTATCGGCAATGACGTCGAGCGCGACTTTCGGCGAAAGCTCGAACCGGCGGTAATGCGCGCCGGCGATCAGCGGCGAGTCCATCAGGATCTCATAGCTGGTCACGGGGTAGTCGACCTTGTTGCCGACTTGGCCGCTCGGACGAAGGGCCGTCGCCACCCTCCAGCCGGCCGGCACGATCACCGATGCCTGGATCGGGATGTCGCGGACGTAATAGCCGGCGGGATAGAGCGAGTTGGCGATCCACTCGATGCTCGCCATGTCGGGAGTCGCGACGATTCGGCCCTGGTTGCCGGCCGTCGGCGAAACATATTGGAAGTCAACATCGATGGCCGTGACGCCCTGGGGCACGTCGACATGGAAGGCGTAGACGTCGAGCGTGTCGCGAACCCACTTGAGATCGCGTCCATTGGCAGTTGCCCGGAAGCCCGCGACCTTGTTGATTTGCCCCGACGGCGAATGGTTGCCGGGAAGCCACTTCGGGTAAAGCAGCACGAAGTCGCCGGGATGCGGCACCGGCACATGCTCGTGAATGCGAAAGATCGCTCGCGTAACGTCGGAGGCATCGACCGTCAGCTGGATCGTTCCCGGATATGCAATATCGCGCGCGGGCGGGATCGTATCCACCTTAGCAGTGGCTTCGGGGCGGCTATTGAGCGCCGGTACGAGTTGGGCGGCGGCAGGGGTAGCGAGGCAAGTCGAAAGCAGAACGGCAAGCGCGGCTCGGCCCATCAAGGCAACTCCTGAGAAGGAAAACTAACGAAAGTTGGCCGGTCCGTGTACCGCGAAATGCGGACGCCGCCACTCCCTTTCGTCGGTAGCAGTTGGCACTTTGTCGAACGTCATTTCGTTGTCAGGCGTCGTTCACCTCGTTCCATTAGCGAAAGAAAACATGAACAGCCGTACCCTGCTGCTTGCCAGCGCCGCCACCCTGATTCCACTGACGCCGTCGCTGGCCCAGCAACCGCAGCAGCAGCCGAGCGCGGCCGCTCCCGCCCCTGCGACGCAGGCGCCTGCGACAAGCGATGTGCAGGCCGCCCCGCCGACGGCGACGCCTCCGTCGACCGCCGGAACTGCTCCGAGCGCGGGAAGCCCGGTCGACCTTGGCGACGACGAGGAGATCGTCGTGACTGGCGCCCGGCAACGCGGCTCGGTCGTTGGGGACATCCCGCCGGAGAACACGCTCGATTCGCGCGACGTTCGCGCGACCGGCGCAAGCAACATCAACGAGCTGCTCGAAGCGCTCGCCCCCCAGATCGGCAGCGTCCGGGGACGCGGCGGCGAAGCACCGGTGCTGCTGTTGAACGGTCAGCGGATATCCGGCTTCCGCGAGCTTCGGGACATCCCGACCGAGGCGATCCAGCGGGTCGAAATCCTGCCCGAAGAGGTCGCCCTCAAATATGGCTACGG
>DASSIU010000210.1:0-14446 GCA_035691585.1 Sphingomicrobium sp.
GCGCGACTTCATGTGCGAAAGACGGATCGGAGTGTTCCAGCGCAGACGCCCGGCGCGCTTCGTCGCCGCTTAGCACGCCAAGACCACGCTCGGCTGCGAGCGCGGCGCGTTCCTCGTCCTGGCGTTTTTCGGTCATTGCTCCAGGCATCCTTTCAACCGAAGAAGGCCGCGTCGGATCCAGCTTTTCATCGTCGGAAGCGGCACGCCCTCTAGCTTGGCAAGCTCGGGATAGGACGCTCCTTCGAAGAAGGCGGACCGGATCATCGCCCGCGCCCGTTCGTCTAGCTGGTCGAGACATTCGCTCAGCCGGGCTGCATCCTCCTTCTGCTCGAGAACCTCCAGCTGCGACGGGTCGTCGCTTGCAATATCGGACGCATCATCGAGCGGATCGCCGGGCTTGTGCCGCGATCGCAGCCGATCGATGGCCTTGTTGCGCGCCAGCACCGATAGCCATGTTATCGCCCGTGCCCGACCCGGGTCGAATTTGCCGGCCTTGCTCCAAACGGTGGTGAATACTTCCTGCAGCACATCCTGCGCATCGGCTTCCTCGGCAAGCACTCGAAGGCAGATCCCGTAAAGCCTTGCCGCAGTGCGGTCGTATAATTTGCGAAGCGCATTCCGCTCGCCCCGCTGGATCGCGGCGAGCAGCGGCGCCAGTTCGTCGCCCTGGTCAATCGCTCGGGTCGGCGGCTGTCGATCCATCGGCCACGACATGCCCGTTGAAGTTCGCCGAGGGAAGGGCCGGCCAGTTGCCGGCAGCCCGCCCGCGATGGCCCGCCCGGCATCTCGACAATGCCGGGCGGTGCGCCAGGTCACGGCATCAGGACGGCGTCGATCACGTGAATGACGCCGTTCGACTGCATGACGTTGGGAATGGTGATCCGAGCCTTGTCGCCCTTGGCGTCAATCACCCACCAGCTACCGCCGTTCTTCATGAACTTGAGGTCGTCGCCCTCGACGGTCTTGAGCACGGCCGTACCGTGATTTCTCGCGGCCATCGATGCGATCTGGCCAGCCGTGATCCGGCCGGGCACCACATGGTAGGTCAGGATTTTCGTCAGGGTCGCCTTGTTCTCCGGCTGGACCAGCGTTTCGAGGGTTCCGGCCGGGAGCTTCGCGAACGCTTCGTTGGTCGGCGCGAACACCGTGAACGGCCCCTTGCTCTCCAGCGTATCGACCAGGCCGGCGGCCTTCACCGCGTCGACGAGCGTGGTGTGATCCTTCGAATTGACCGCGTTCTGGACGATGTTCCGGGTCGGATACATGGCCGCTCCGCCGACCATCGGGTTAGCCATCGCCATGTTGCCCGAAAGGGTCAGGGCAAGAGCGGCGGCGCCGCTCAGCATCAGTCGATTCATTGTACTTGCCTCCTCTTGTCCGCAGCAATCTGCAGCTGCGAACCAAGTTACGAGGCGAGCGCACCAACGGATGCGGGGCGGCGCGAAATGCCCTGATCGCACGTCCCGTCGTGGGACGACTTAGGTTAAGGTATTGGCATTTAAGCGAAATGCATGCGTTATTCCCTTGGCATGGAAACTGACGTACCCATCTGCCGCGCGGCCCGCGTCCGGGTGGCGGGGAATGCCGTCGCGCCGTTGCGGCTTTGGGAGGATCATCGTCGGTGAAGCTGGCCGGGATTGAATTGCCCGCCGTGCTCGCGGACGCGCTGCGCGATTGCCGGCAGCATTTCATCGCGGCTGCCGTGTTCAGCCTGCTGATCAACATCCTCTATCTCGCGCCGACGCTGTACATGCTGCAGGTGTATGACCGCGTCGTTCCGACGGCCGGCACCACGACCCTCTTCTTCGTCACTCTCGCGCTCGCCTTCGCGCTGCTGACTCTGTCGTCGCTCGACATGGTCAGGAACCGGCTGCTGATCCGAGCCAGCCAGCGGATCGATGCGCTGATCGCGCCCCGCATCCTTCACCAGGTGATGGCGGCGGATTCGGGCGCCGCAGGCCAGGCGATGCGCGATTTCGATTCGATCCGTGGCATGATCGCGACGCCGGCGATCGCGGCGATCTTCGACGTGCCCTGGACCCCGGTGTTCCTGCTCGTGGCCTTCATGCTCCACTTCTGGATCGGAATCCTCGCGATCCTGGCCTCTGTGACGCTGATCACGCTCGCCTGGCTCAACCAGCGCGCGACCCAGCGGAAGATGGAGATCGCCACCACCGCTCTTGCGTCGGCGCACAATAGCCAGCAGGCCGCCGCCACCCACGCCACGACGGTCAAGGGCCTTGGCATGACCGGGGCGATGGTCGAGCGGCAGCTCGAGCACCGCCGGATTGCGCTGACCAACATGATCAGCGCCCAATTCGCTGGCAGTCGGCTGACAGCCAGCAGCCGCTTCTTCCGGTTGTTCATCCAGTCCATCGCGCTCGGCGTCGGCGCACTGCTCGCGATCGACGGCAAGATTTCGTCGGGCGCCATCATCGCCTCGTCGGTCCTGCTCAGCCGAGCGTTGCAGCCGATCGAGAGCATCATCGGTGCCTGGTCGTCGCTCGCCGCCGCCCGAGCCGCCACCGAGCGCCTGTCCCACGCGCTCGAGAAGGTGGACGACCAAAGGATTTACACCAGCCTCCCGGAGCCGAAGGGCGAGCTAAAAGTCGAGGAAGTCGGGGTCCGGGGCCGCGAGGGTCGGCCGATCCTCGTCGGCGTCAGCTTCATCGCCGAGCCGGGGCAAATCCTCGGGATCATCGGCCCCAGCGGTTCGGGCAAGACGACGCTCGGCAAGATCCTCGTCGGCGCGATGCAGCCGACTATCGGGACGGTCCGGATCGACGGCGCGAAGCTGACCGACTGGGACCAGGACCAGCTGGGCAAATATTTCGGCTATATGCCGCAGGAATCCTCGCTGTTCGAAGGCACCATCAAGGAGAATATCGCCCGGTTCGAAGAGGCGGCGGACGAAGAGGCAAAGCGCATCGATCAGGCCGTGATCAGCGCCGCCAAGGAAGCCGGAATCCACGAACTGATCCTGCAGCTGCCCAAGGGGTATGATACGCCGCTGGGGTTGATGGGCTTCGGCCTGTCCGCCGGTCAGTCACAGCGGGTGGCGCTGGCGCGGGCGCTGTACGGTGAGCCCCGCCTCCTCGTGCTCGACGAACCCAATGCCTTCCTCGACCAGAGCGGCGAGACCGCCCTCATTGAAGCCATCGCCAAAGCCAGAGCGCGTGGAGCGACGGTAATCGTCATCGCCCATCGCCGCGGAGTCCTGTCGGCAGTCGACCGGTTGCTGGTCCTTGAGGACGGCCGTCCGAAGATTCTCGGGCCAGCGAATGAGGTGGTCGCCCGGCTAACCGGGCCAAGGAAATCGGAGAATGCCGCGTGAGCGATGCTCTGGTAGTCAGGACCCCGGCCCATTCGGAGGTCGGCAACCCCATCCGCGAGGTGCGGACGGGAATGGCGATCGCCATTGCGTTCTTCGTCGTCTTCCTCGGCTGGGCCGCGCTCGTCCCGCTCGACGCCGGTGTCAACGCGGCAGGACAAGTCGCCGTGCTCGGCAATCGCCAGACCGTCCAGCACAAGGACGGCGGAATCGTCACGGCAATCCACGTCCGCGAAGGGCAGCACGTGAAGGCCGGTGACGTGCTGATCGAGCTGTCCGCGCCCGAACTCAAGGCTTCGGAGCGTGCGCTGACCAGCGACTACCTCACGCTCCTCGCTCAGCGCGCCCGTCTTCTCGCGGAGCGTTCTGGACAGCACGATTTCGCGCCACCAGCTGAATTCGCCACCCTGAGCCCGGACGACCGCATCATTGCCGACCAAGTGATGCAGCTGCAGCGCTCCGAGATGCACGCCCGCAGCGGTGCCGTTTCCGCGCAGCAATCGGTACTCGGCCAGCGGGCTTCCCAGCTCGTGGAGCAGCAATCGGGCTACACGCAGCAACGCGCGTCGCTGATCGAGCAGCAGCGGCTCATCGGCGAGGAGCTCGATGGGCTGAAGAAGATCGCCGAGAAGGGCTTCGCCTCGATGAACCGGGTGCGTGAGCTCGAGCGGCAGGAGGCGGAGCTGAAGGGCCAGCAGGCCTCGATGGAAGCCGAATATGCCCGCGCCGGGGAAGGCATCGGCGAAACCAAGATGCAGTCGCTGAGCGTCAGCCGCGACCGGCTCGAGCAGGTCGAATCTGACCTCAAGGATACCCAGTCCAAGCTGTCCGAAACGCTCCCCAAGCTGATCGCGACCCGTGAGCAGCTCGAACATTCGCTGGTCCGGGCGCCCGTCACCGGCCAGGTGGTGGGCCTCGACGTGTTCACCATCGGCGGCGTCGTCGCGCCGGGGCAGAAACTGATGGATATCGTTCCCGACGGGCGCGAGCTGGTCATCCAGGCGCAGCTCAAGCCAACCGACGCCGACGATGCCTATCCTGGCCAGAAGGCGCAGGTCCGTTTCCTGAGCATCCACAACCGCTCGCTGCCCTTGCTGACGGGCACCGTGCGCACCGTTTCAGCCGACAGCTTCACCGACGAGAAGACGGGCCGCTCCTATTTCAAGACCGAGATCGTGGTCCCCGAGCCCGAGCTCAACCGCGTCCGCTCGGTCCTCGGCAACGGCGAGCTTCGCCCTGGGCTTCCCGTCGACGCCGTCCTCAAAGTCCGCAAACGCACCGCCCTCGAATATCTGCTGGAGCCACTGACCGGAGCGCTCTGGCGTTCGGGTCACGAGGAGTGATCGAACCCGACCTCCGCCGCCGAAGCCTTCACGGCCCCGACCGACGTCAGGGGAAAGGCTGTAGTCTGGACTCCGCTTGACGAATAGGAAGACCGCTAGCCCTCGTCACCCATGCGGAGAGCGGCGATGAATGCCTCCTGCGGAATACTTACACTCCCATACTCGCGCATCCTCTTTTTACCCTCCTTCTGCTTCTCCAGCAGCTTGCGCTTCCGCGTCGCGTCGCCGCCGTAGCATTTCGCCGTCACGTCCTTGCGCAGCGCCCCGATCGTCTCGCGGGCGATGATCTTGCCGCCGATCGCGGCCTGGATCGGGATCTTGAACAGGTGGCGGGGGATCAAATCCTTCAGCCGCTCGCACATGCCGCGGCCGCGGGCCTCGGCATTGGCTCGGTGGACGATCATCGAGAGGGCATCGACCGGCTCGTTGTTGACGAGGATGCTCATCTTGACGAGGTCGCCTTCACGGTGGCCGATCTGGTGATAGTCGAAGCTCGCATAGCCGCGGCTGATCGACTTGAGGCGGTCGTAGAAGTCGAACACCACCTCGTTCAGCGGAAGCTCGTAGCGGAGCATGGCGCGGGCGTGGCTTCCGGTGCCGACATAGGTCAGGTCCTTCTGGATGCCGCGGCGGTCCTGGCACAGCTTCAGCACCGCGCCGAGATATTCGTCGGGGACGTAGATGGTGGCGTCGATCCACGGCTCCTCGACCGACTCGATCAGGCTCGGGTCGGGCCAGTCGGCGGGGTTGTGGATCTCCTGCACCGCGCCATCACGCAGATGCACTTCGTAGACCACGCTGGGCGCGGTGGTGATGAGATCGAGGTCATATTCGCGGGTCAGGCGCTCCTGGATGATCTCGAGGTGAAGGAGGCCGAGGAAGCCGCAACGAAAGCCGAAGCCGAGCGCCGCGCTGGTCTCCATCTCGAAGCTGAACGAGGCGTCGTTGAGGCGCAGCTTGTAGAGGCTGTCGCGCAGCTTTTCGAAATCGGCGGCGTCGACCGGGAACAGACCGCAGAAGACCACTGGCTGCACGAGCTTGAACCCGGGGAGCGCTTGCGGAGCGGGGTGCCTGGCGTCGGTGATGGTGTCGCCGACGCGGGTCTCGGCGACTTCCTTGATCTGCGCGGTGATGAAGCCGATCTCGCCGGGGCCGAGCTCACCGAGCTGCTCGATCTTGGGCCGGAAGCAGCCGACGCGGTCGACGAGGTGGGTGGTGCCGGCCGCCATGAACTTGACCTGCTGCCCCTTGGTGAGGCGGCCGTCGATCACGCGCACCAGGATGACGACGCCGAGATAGGGATCGTACCAGCTGTCGACCAGCATGGCCTTCAGCGGCGCCGCGGCGTTGCCTTTGGGTGGCGGGATGGTGTCGACGATCGCGTTCAGCACGTCCTCGATGCCGATGCCGGTCTTGGCGCTGGCCAGGACGGCGCCCGAGGCGTCAAGGCCGATGATCTCCTCGATTTCCTGCCGCACCCCCTCGGGGTCGGCGGCGGGAAGGTCGATCTTGTTGATGACGGGGAGGATCTCGTGGTCGTGCTCGATCGATTGATAGACGTTGGCGAGGGTCTGCGCCTCGACCCCCTGCGCCGCGTCGACGACCAGCAGCGCACCCTCGCACGCGGCGAGGCTTCGGGAGACCTCGTAGGCGAAGTCGACGTGGCCCGGCGTGTCCATCAGGTTGAGCTCGTAGGTCACTCCGTCCTTGGGCCACTCCAGCCGCACCGTCTGAGCCTTGATGGTGATCCCGCGCTCGCGCTCGATGTCCATGTTGTCGAGCACCTGGGCGGTCATCTCGCGCGCGGTGAGGCCGCCGGTAGCCTGGATCAGCCGATCTGCCAGCGTCGACTTGCCGTGGTCGATATGCGCGATGATGCTGAAATTGCGGATATGGTCGATGTTCGTCATTTGCGGGCGCGCTAGCAGCGCCCGGGCAAGCTGTCAGCGCCTCATCCCGATTCACACGTCCCTGCCTTCCGACTCGGTTTAAATTTTGCTAAGCGGTCAGGCGGTTAATCGAGGGGCGTTCATCATGAGCAGGATCGCGTATCTCGCCGCGGGCGCGGCGATTGCATTGGTTTCGTCGCCGGCATTCGCCGACGCAAGCTCGGGCCACAAGCTGCAGGCGGCCGGCGAACAGGAAATCCCGGTGTGCAGCCATCGCATCGGCACGCTGGCGATCGTTCCCCCGGACAAGGAATGGTGGCGCGAGCTGAACCTTGGCAGCCCCGAGGCGATCATCAAGATCTTCGTCCAGCAGTCGGGCTGCTTCACCATGGTCAACCGCGACCGGGCGATGAACAGCCGGGCGATGGAGCGCGCGCTGGCCGACCAGGGCGAGCTTCAGCGCGGGTCGAACATGGGCCGCGGCCAGGTCAAGGCGGCGGACTATTTTCTTCAGCCGGATATCGTCAGCACCAACAAGAATAGCGGCGGCGGCGGCGCGGGCGCCGCGGTCGGAGGCTTCCTCGGCCACTTCGGTGGCTGGGGCGGAGCGGTCGGAGCGCTCGCGGGCAGTATCAACGTCAAGAAGGGCGAGGCCAACGTCACGCTCGACCTGGTCAACGCCCGAACTACCGAGGAAGAGGCGCTGACCGAGGGCTATGCGCGCAAGACCGATATCAGCTGGGGCGCGGGCGGCGGCTATGCCTCGTGGTGGGGCGGCTTCGCGGCGGCCGGCGCGTCGGGCTACCAGAACACCGAGATCGGCCAGGTGATCGTCCTCGCCTACCTCGACGCCTACAAGAAGCTGGTCGCGCAGCTCGGTGGAACCTCGGCCGTCGCGGAAGCGCCGCCGCCAGCCGACCCGCCGCGCCGGCATCATTGAGCCGCGAGGACATTTAGCCACGCCACGCTGTAAAGCCCGGGGGGCGGCCCCGGATAGAGCGGCCAACGGCAGAACTGAAAGAGGGCACATGAAGGCGGCCTGAGCCTAAGCCAAGGCCGCCTTCCTTTTGTACGCGAGATCGCGGCCTACGCGATTTGCGCGAGCATCGGCCGGCGACGGCGGCGGATCACCATCCCCATGCCGGTGAAGCCCAGCAGCATCATTGCCCAGGTCGCAGCTTCGGGGACGGCCGCAATCGGCGAAATGGTCACGTTGCCGGTAAAGCTTCCGCCGACCTGGTTGGTGTGGCCGGTAATCGCGAGCGTGTAGTTCCCCACAGCCAGATTCTCGGGCGGGCTGAGAATGAAATTCTGATTGTTGTTGATGTTCATTAGCGCGGTTCCGTTGAACGTAACCGTGTTGAAGAAGGTGTTGGGATCGCTCGTCCCGACCACGATCGAATAGAGCCCGGCCAGCGTGTTGTTGACGACGAACGACGCGCTGAACGTCGGTGACGTCACCGGATTTTGCCCGAAGTTGATCGTCGTCGTGTTGCCGACCGTCTGAATCGACCCGGCCGCGGCCGGGTCGGGGTTGTTGAGGCCGGTCGACCCCGTAACAGTGACCGCCGCGCTGGCGATCGAGGTGGTTGCGAGCGCCGCCGCGCCAACAACAGTATAGATAAGCTTCCGCATCCCGGACCTCCCGAGGTTAATGCCCAAGTGACGCGGTTAACGGGCTGTTAAGTCCTAAGTTCCCGGTTCATCCACGAATTTACCGCTAGTGGGTAATCACCGCCAACTCAGCGCGTTTAGACACCGAGTACTGCTGTTTGATTGTAACGGGCAAGAAACAAGGTTTCGAATGACAGTACGATTTCGCTGATGAAGAAGGCGGCCCGAACTTGCGTCCGGACCGCCTAACGAGAAATTCAATATTGCGCGTTAAGCGACTTGAGCGAGGACCGTCTTGCGACGACGGCCGCGGACCGCCATGCCGACCGCACCGAAGCCCAGGATCATCATCGCCCAGGTGGTCGCTTCTGGAACCGCCGAAATGGTGACGTTGCCAGTGAAGCTGCCACCGCCGCTGGTGTGCCCCGTCAGCGCAAACGTATAGTCGCCAATCCCGAGGTTCTGGGCTGGGATCAGGACAAAGTTCTGGTTGTTGAAGATGTTCGTCAGCGACGACCCATTGAAGGTAGCGGTGTCGAAGAAGGTGTTCGGATCGCTGGCGCCGAGCGTGATATTGTAGAGGCCCTGCGCGTCATTGTGGATTACGAACGACGCGCTGAACATCGTGGTCGTTAGCGCATTCGCGCCAAAGTTGATCGTCGTCGTGGTACCGACCGTCTGGATCGATCCGGCAGCGCTCGGGTTCGGGTTGTTGAGACCAACCACGGTTCCGCTGTTGACCGTGACGGCGGCGCTTGCCGCTGAACTGAGGGCCAGCGCTGCCGCGCCGGCAAGTGCCATTACTGTCTTACGCATAGTCCGACCTCCCAAATTGCCCCGACTCGATGGGCCGTTAACACCGTGTTAAACCAGATTCATTGCGCTTTGTTAACTGTTTTTTTTACTTGCGGCTTTCTGCCATCTTTTATGAACCGCGCTCTACAGCCGCGTCGCAGCCGTCCCGTTTTGGGGCAGTAATCGGTTCGAAGCGGCGCATATTTACCGCAGTGCGCCGTAGACGGTGCGGCCGCCGAGCACGGTCGCCAGTACCTTCAGATCGCGGATCTGCTCGGCAGGGATCTTCATGATGTCGGCGGACAGGACCACGAAGTCCGCATATTTGCCGGGTTCGATCGAGCCTTTCACTTTCTCCTCGAAGGTCGTGTAGGCGCCGTTGATGGTGACCGAGCGGATCGCGTCTTCGCGGCTGATGCCCTGATCGGGACCGAGCCTGCCGCCCCACTGCGTCCCGCGGGTCACTTCCCCGTAAATCTCGAGCAGAGGCTCGGCATAATAAGAGATCGGGCCGTCCGACCCGCCGGCGAACATGATGCCGTTCTGCAGCCACTGGCGGTACGGCTCGCTGCGGTCGGCGAGCGGGCGTTTCCACGCCTTGAGGATGAGCGCGCCGAGCTCATAATTGTGCATATATTGGGAGTTGACGATCAGCCCCAGTCGCTTGACCCGCGCGTAGTGCTGTGGGCCGAGCAGGAAGGCGTGGTCGATCATCCAGCGGCGGTCCGTGATCGGCGTCTGGCTGTTGGCATAGTCGAATGCGTCGAGTGCCTCGTCGATCGCGGCGTCGCCAACAGCGTGCGGGCGGAGGCGGTAACCGTGCTTCGCGACCAGCGCCGCGAACTGCTTGAACTGCTCGGTCGGCACCTTTTGCAGGCCGCGGTAGCCGGGCTTGCCGGGATAATCATGCTCCAGCAGCGCGGTCAGCTCGGCGCCGTCGAGGCCGGTCTCGCCGATTTCATCGGCCCGGAACATGCCATCGCCGTCCGCGCCCGGCTTCGGTAGCGCCCGCAGTTCCGCTTCGGCTTTGTCGAGCGGCTCGGCGGGATCGATATTGTAGGCGAAGTCGAGCCGCACCGTGAGCATCCCCTTGTCGCGCAGGCGCCGGTACATTGCGGCATCCTCGACGCTTCCGCTCGGGTCACCGGCGCTGGTCAGGCCGTGGCTGTTCACCAGTGCCAGCACGCGCTTCATTCCGGCGATTTTCCGGGCCTCGGTCGGCTGGGGCATGAACTTGCGGACGACGCGGCTGGCATTGTCCATGAGCAGTCCTGTCGGCTCGCCGTTCGCGTCCTTGTAAATCTGGCCCCCCTGCGGATCGGGTGTGTCGCGGGTGACTCCGGCGAGCTTCAGCGCGAGGCTGTTGGCGATCACATAGTGCGGGCCGGGGATGGCGACCGGGTTGTTGGGTGCCACCTGATCTAGGTCGGTGCGGATCGGCAGCCGACCTTCGGCTAGCTGATATTCCCACCATCCGCGGGTGCCGACGATCGGCTCACCCGGCTTCGAGACCTTCACCCGCGCCGCGATCGCCGCCTGGATGTCCTTGATCGAGCGGATGTGAGTGAGATCGACCTCGTTCTCGAGATCCTTTCCGGCGGTCAGGTGGACGTGGGTGTCGTTGAAGCCGGGGAGCACGGTCTGTCCATGCAGGTCGACGATCCGGGTATTTGGACCGCGGGTTTTCAGCACTTCGGCATCGCTGCCGACGGCGATGAAGCGGCCGTCCTGAATGGCTGCGGCCTCCGCGGTCGAAAACTTTGGATCGACCGTCACGATATGCGCGTCGCGGATGATGAGATCGGCGGGTGTGGCCAGCGCCGTCGAGGAGCTGAGGGCAGCGAGCGTGAGGATGAGGGAAGGCATCATGGGGTTTTGTCCTTCTAGAGGGAGAAGCGGACGCCGAAGCGGAAGAAGCGGCCGACGACATCGTAGAACTGGCCGTTGGTGCTGCTCTCGTTGATCCCGCCGGCGGCGCCGGAAGGAATCATCGGCGGATCCTTGTCGAGGAGGTTGTTGACGGCGGTGAACAGCTCGACCGAGCGGCCACCCCGGAGATGGAAGCGGTAACTCGCCGACGGGTTGAGGTAGAGGAATGCCGGGACGGTGTTGCGGTTGACCGAGTTCGCGCCGGTGCCTTCGTGAAGGACCGTGCCGAACTTCCCCGGCCCGATGAACCGCGCCTGCAGTCCGAGGTGCAGCGGTCCCCGATCATAATCGAGGAAGGCATCGCCAACCCACTTGGGAACGCCCGGCGTTCGGTTGAAATTGCTGACCTGGCCGAGGCGGTCCTGAACACCGACGGGCGTGGTGTTGGTGAGGCGCAGAACGCGCGTCGCCAGCAGCTTGGCGGTCAGGTTTCCTCCGAAGGTCCTCGGGCGCGAATAGTTGAGCTCGAAGTCGATCCCTCGCGTCGCTGCCTGGGCGAGGTTGAGGCGCGTGTTGGTGACGAACGCGATGCTCCCATCGGGGTTGAAGGTGATCGATTGGCAGAACAGCAGGTTCCCGGCGAAACAGCCCTGCGCCAGCGTCGGCGCGCCCAGCGTCGCGATCGCATCCCTGATCTTGATGTCGTAGAAATCGATCGAGGCGGTGAGGCGCTTGGCGAATGCGGGTGTCAGTACGGCGCCGGCGGTCAGCGTGTCGGCCTTTTCGGGCTTGAGGTTCGGGTTGCCCGCCTCGATCTCGCGGATCTGCACCGCTCGTCCGAGCACTGGATCGAACACGTTGGTGTTCGAGCTTCCGCCATTTTCGAACAGCTCGGAGACGTTGGGCGCGCGGATGTCGCGGGAGCGGGTGGCGCGGAAGCGTAGCCCGTCGACCGGGACGTAGGTCGCGCCCGCCTTCCAGGTATAGACGGTGCCGCTCAGCGAATAATGGGTACGACGGACCGCGCCGTTGATGCTTAGTTCGCGCGCCGTAGGCGCGTCCTTGGCGAGCGGCACCTGCGCTTCGGCATAGGTCTCGAACACCTTGATCGTGCCGTTCTCCGGCAGCTGATTGCCGAGCAGCCAGCCGCCGACCGAGCCGTTGGCGTTGATCCGCTGCGAGATGGCGTCGGACGTGCCGACCGCATGGTCGCGCCGACGCTCGACGCCGACCGCGAGCGCGACCGGACCGGCCCAGGTCGAGAACGGCGTTCCGCGCAGGTTCGCGGCGCCGACTGCCTGGGTCGTGACCAGGTGGAAGGTGGCGCTGCCGTTGACGTAGGGGTTCAGGGTCAGTGAGCCGTCGCCGAATAGGTTCACCGGGATGCAACCCGGCGCGCGCGAGCGGCAGACGATCTTGCCAGTTGCCGGATCGACCACCGCGTCGACCGCCTGCAGGAATTCGTTCTGCTTGCGGTTGTTCGGCCCGAAAACGAGGTCGTAGATGTTCTTGCCGTACTGGACCGAGGCGTCGGCGGTCCACGGGCCGAAGTGGCCGGTGATTCCTGCGACTGCTTCGTAGGTGCCGTCGTCGCGGTCGAGCTTGATCTTGCCGGTATCGTTGCTGACCCGGCCGATGGTGATCGTCTGGAGGTCGTCGGCGATCATCAGGCTTCGGACGGAGGCGGGCAGGAAGGCATTGTCGCGACGGATCACGAGGTTGCCGCGATCGCGCGCCTCCTGGCTCGCGCCGCCAGTATCGGAGAGGCCGCCCGACAGTTCGGCGAATAGCTGGACCTTGTCGGTGACATCATATTTGGCCGAGGCGAGCGCGTTGATGGACTCCGTCGGCGTGCCCAGCAGCGCAAGCAGGTTCTCGTTTTGGTTGGCGCCGTCGCCGCCGATCATCGTCGAGCCGAAGACCTGGCCGAAATTATACCGGAAGGTTGTGCCGCCGGGGCCGAAGGCGATGCCGCGCAGCGGGCCGCTCACTATCAGGCCGCCCGGCGTGGTGATCGCCGAATGGACGTTGGGCGAGATGATGAAATTGGGCAGGCCGTTAGCGGCAAATCCCGGGTTGGTGATGAGGCCAACGTCGCGGCGCCCCCAGTCGCGCGTCAGCTGGGTGCCGATGCCGCCGATGTTCACGTAGTCGAATCCGGCCATGACGTGCCCGCGACCGCCCGCGAAGCTGGTCCCGCCGGCCAGCGAGAGCCGGCGCTCCTCCCCATCGCCATGTTCCGAGATGCCGTAATCGGCGGTTCCTTGGATGCCGGTAAGGTCGTCCTTCAGGACGATGTTGACGACGCCCGAGACCGCGTCGGAGCCGTAGGCGGCCGAGGCGCCGCCAGTGACCACCTCGACCCGGTCGACCAGCAACGTGGGCACGACCTTGAGGTCGACCGAGCCGGTGGTCGAGGTCGGCACGTGGCGGCGGCCGTTGATGAGGACGAGCGTGCGACTGGAGCCTAATCCGCGCAGGTCGGGGTTGATCTGCCCGCCGCCGCGCGAGGTGACACCGGCGGTGTTTGGCGAATCGATCTCGCCGAAGCTCGGCACCTGCTGGAGGATTTCGCCGATGGTGGCCGGCGCGCGATCCTCGATCTGCCTGGAACCAAGGACGGTGAGCGGCGTCGGCGCCTTCACGCCGGCGGGCAGGCGCGAACCGGTGACGACGATCTGCTCCGCCGGCGCCGACTGCGCGAGCAGAGGGGCCGGGCTCAACAAGAGAGCGGCGGCGAATGGCAGGCGGCAGCCTACGGAAATGCGAACAGGAATCATGACGAACCTTCGGGGAAGCGAGGCAATAAAAAAGCCCGCCGAGAGGGCGGGCCGCGGGTGATCAGGTTAAGGGACTAGTCCCTATGCCATCGCCAACCGGTCGCGCCCGCCGAATCCCACGACCAGCGCCACCAGCGCGCTGCGAGCGCGGGTGCCTGGGTCGGGACGGGCGAGTGCTTCGTCATCGCGTGCAGGGCTAATGGAGGGCGGCCGCGCGCGTCAAGCCGCCGCCGGTCGAAAAATGCCGACTGTTGCTCGAGAGCATTTGCGTTGAGCTTATCCGTCGTTAAGGTCGCGCTCGCTGCTCGAACAAAAGCCGGAGATTTCAAGCTGATGCGTCACCTCAGCCGCTTTGCATTGCTCGCCTGCGCGACGATTCTCACTACTGCAGCGGTCGCCCAGCTGGCGCCGTCGGTGCCGATCCCGACGCTGGTGAAGCAGGTGACCATCCCGCACACGACCTTCCGGCTGAAGAACGGCCTGACGGTGATTGTCCACGAGGATCACAAGGCGCCGATTGCGGCCGTCAGCGTCTGGTACAATGTCGGCTCCAAGGACGAGCCGCCCGGCGAGACCGGTTTCGCGCATCTGTTCGAGCATCTGATGTTCAACGGCACCGAGAATTTGCCCGGCGACTTCGATACCTGGCTGGCGAAAATCGGCGCGACCGACAGCAACGGCTCGACCTGGTTCGACCGGACCAATTATTTCGAGACGGTGCCCTCAGGCGCGCTCGACCGGGCGCTGTTCATGGAAAGCGACCGCATGGGGCACCTGCTCGGAGCAGTGACGCAGGGCGTGCTCGATAACCAGCGCGGCGTCGTC
>DASSIU010000211.1:0-5692 GCA_035691585.1 Sphingomicrobium sp.
CGAATGCATCGTCGGCGCCGGCGCGCTCATCACCGAAGGCAAGCGCTTCCCAAGCGGCAGCCTGATCGTTGGTGCACCGGCGCGGGTGGTTCGGCAGGTCACGGACGAAGAGAAGCAGATGCTGCGCGTCTCGGCAGCGCATTATGCGGAGAAAGCCACCGGCTACGCGGCGGGTTTGCGCGTGACTTGTCAGGTCCTGTGAGAGCTTTGGCCCATCCGGGCACAGCCCAAAATCCCCATGATTGTTCGCAAAGCCTGGGCGACTGATTAGACTGTCCGGATGAGCGAGGAACGTGCCGGCCTACCGATTATTGCGTTCAGCAATGTTGCCGCGCTCGAACGATGGTTGGAGTTGCAGCCCGAAACCTCGCCAGGGCTTTGGGTCAAGCTCGCCAAGGCTGGTTCCGGCATCGCGAGCGTCTCCAAGTCTGAGGCGATCGACGCGGCGCTGTGCCATGGTTGGATCGATGGTCAACTCGACAAGTATGACAGCGCCTACTGGCTGGTTCGCTTCACGCCGCGAACGGCGCGCAGCAAATGGTCACAGGTAAACCGGACACGTGCAGCCGAACTGCTCGACGCCGGCCGAATGCGGCCGAGCGGATTGAGGCAGGTCGAAGCGGCTAAGGCGGACGGCCGGTGGGATGCGGCCTATGCGCCGGCGAGCAAGGCAGAAGTACCGCCGGATCTACAGGCAGCGCTCGACGATAGCCCGGGGGCCGCAGCTTTCTTCGGAACGCTGACGGGGGCCAACCGATATGCGATTTTGTACCGCATCGGAGCGGTGAAGAAACCGGAAACCCGGGCACGCAAGATCGCAAGTTTCATCGCGATGCTTGAGCGTCACGAGACGGTGCACGGCTGAGACCAACGTCTCTTAGTAAACCCGCTTCTTCGGCTTGATGTACTGGATGTCGTCGGTGAGCGTGAAGTCGTGGACCGGGCGATAGTCGATCTTGACCCCGCCGGCCGGCCATTTGCCGCCCCACGCATCGAACCAGGCGACGGTGTGCTTCATCCAGTTCTTGTCGTCGCGCTCGGGATAATCCTCCTGCATGTGCGCGCCGCGGCTCTCCTTGCGGTTGGCGGCACAGTGCATGGTGACCACCGCCTGCGCGAGGAGGTTATCGAGCTCGAGAGTCTCGACCAGGTCGCTGTTCCAGATAAGGCTTCGGTCAGTGACGTGGACATCGGCCATCCGCCCGAACACCTGGTCGATCTTGGTCACGCCCTCACCGAGCGTTCGGTCGGTGCGGAAGACGCCGCAGTCGGCCTGCATGGTGCGCTGCATGTCGACCCTGACCTCGGCGGTCGAGCTGCCTCCTTCCGCGTGGCGAAACTTGTCGAGGCGGGCCAGCGCAAGGTCGGCCGCATCCGGCGCCAGCTGCTCCTGGATCGTGCCGGGCTTCACCACTTCGGCGAGCCTGAGGCCCGCGGCGCGGCCGAACACGACCAGGTCGATCAGGCTGTTCGAGCCAAGACGGTTCGCGCCATGGACGCTAACGCAGGCGGCCTCGCCGACGGCGAACAGGCCCGGCACGACGGCATCCGGGTTGCCGTCCCTCAAGGTGACGACCTCTCCATGATAGTTCGTCGGAATGCCGCCCATGTTGTAGTGCACGGTCGGGATGACCGGCACCGGTTCGCGTGTCAGATCGACGCCGGCGAAAGTCTTGGCGGTCTCGGTGATCCCGGGCAGCCGCTCGTGCAGGATTTTCGGATCGAGATGATCGAGATGAAGAAAGATGTGGTCCTTGTGCTCGCCGACGCCGCGACCTTCCCGAATCTCCATCGCCATCGAGCGTGAGACGACGTCGCGGCTGGCGAGGTCCTTGGCGCTCGGCGCGTAGCGCTCCATGAAGCGCTCGCCTTCGCTGTTGGTGAGATAGCCCCCCTCGCCGCGCGCTCCTTCGGTGATCAATACGCCGACGCCGTACACTCCGGTCGGGTGGAACTGGACGAACTCCATGTCCTGAAGGGGCAGACCGGCACGGAGCACCATCGCATTGCCGTCACCCGTTTGCGTGTGCGCGCCAGTGCAGGAGTAATAGATGCGACCATAGCCACCGGTGGCTATCACCACCGCCTGCGAGCGGAAGCGATGAACCGACCCGTCGTCGAGATTCAGCGCGACGACTCCGCGGCACGCGCCGTTCTCCATGATCAGGTCGATCGCGAAATATTCGATGAAGAAGTCCGCGTCGTGCTTGAGGCTCTGCGAATAGAGCGTGTGGAGCATCGCGTGGCCGGTGCGGTCGGCGGCGGCGCAGGTGCGCTGCGCAGCCGGCCCTTCGCCCATGTTCTGGGTCATGCCCCCGAACGCACGCTGGTAGATCTTGCCCTCGGCCGTGCGGCTGAACGGGAGGCCCATATGCTCGAGCTCGATGACCGCCGGGACCGCCTCGCGCGTCAGATATTCAATGGCGTCCTGGTCGCCGAGCCAGTCGGAGCCCTTGACCGTATCGTACATGTGCCACTGCCAATGGTCGGGGCCCATGTTGCCCAGCGACGCTGCGATCCCGCCCTGCGCTGCGACGGTATGGCTTCGGGTAGGAAAAACCTTCGTGACGCAGGCGGTCTTCAGTCCGGCTTCGGCCGCGCCCATCGTCGCCCGCAGTCCCGACCCGCCCGCGCCGACGACCACCACGTCATAAGTGTGGTCGACAATCTTGTAGGCGCTCACGCCACGGCTCCGAACGCGATCCTCGCAAGCGCGTAGAGCGCGATCGCGGCGCCTCCGACCGCAAAGAAGAGGAGCAGCACGTTGACGATGAAATTCTCGCCCGGCTCATGCACGTAATCGTCGATGAACACCTTCATTCCGTCGAGCGCATGCTTGAACCCGACGACGATCAGCAGCGCCATCGGGATCGCGCCGCTCGGGGCATGCAGCCACTCGATCAGAGTACGCTGGTCCAGCTTGGGGAGCAGCAGCAGCGAGGCGACCAGCCAGGTGCCGAGCAACAGCAGAGCGATGCTCGTCACGCGCTCCGTCAGCCAATGGTCGCCTCCTTCCCGCGCCGAACCGAGGCCGCGGGCCTTGCCCAAGGGCGTGGAGCTGTCGCCGATGCTCATTTCGCCACCCCCAGCAGATAGACCCACATCGCCGCGGTCAGCACGACCGATCCGACGATGGTCAGGATCGCGAAGGTCTTGTTGATGCCGAGCTCAAAGGTCGCGCCGGTATCCATCGTCAGGTGGCGGATGCCTGACAACAAGTGCTGGAAAAAGCTCCAGGTGAGCCCGATCAGGATAATGAGGCCGATCGGGCCGCTCGCGACCTTGGCGAAGCTGTCATACGCATCGGCGCCATTGGACATCGCGAACAGCCACCAGGTGAGGATTGCGAGGCCGCCGACCGACAGCGCGATTCCGGTCGCGCGGTGGAGGATCGAGACGACCATGTGAGGGCCCCAGCGCCAGATCGTGAGATGCGGCGAGAGCGGGCGGGTTCTGGTGGAAGCCATGGGTCGCCCGCTTAAGGCGCGCTCCGGGATCAGGCAAGTTCGCGGGCTAGGCCCTAACCCGGTCTTAACCATTAGCGAGGCAAGAGCGTCTGAAGGAACGACCGATGGGTCAATGACGGAGAGCGGACGGATGGGTGCCGAGACGGAACAGCTGCAGCGGCTGACGGATGAACAGGTGAGCGCGCGGCTCGCGGCTTACAATCCGGGCGGGTCACTAGACCGCGACCTCGTCCTGCTGCGCGACAATGCCTCCGACCTCATCGCCACAGAGGTCCTCGCCGCCTTCGGCGAGGAGCGCGCCGTCCGCTACGGCAAGGTCTATGAAGGCAAGGTCGATGCGGCCTGGATCCAGCGCGTCGCTGGCTACGGGCGCATGATCTACGGCGAGAAGATGTCAGTGCCGGTCTACATGTCCGAACGCAACCAGGTCGCCGGGCGAATCGCGGCGAAGATGTGCGAACGCTGGGCCGGCGATCCCGGGATGCTTGCCGACTGCGTATCCGCGTTCAACCGGCTGATGCTGATCGAAACCGACATCATCCTTGCGCAGGTCGCGCTCCTTGAAGCGATCGAGGCGGCGGACTCGCGAGGCCGCGAAAGCGGTGACTTCGAGCGCCGCGTCAGCGACCTCGTCCGTGCCAGCACCGAACAATCAAAGGCGTTGACGGATCGCACGCGCTCCACCGCTGCGTCGGCACGCGGCATGCTCGGCAAGACGAGCGAAGTCGCCGCCGCGGCCGAGCAATCGGCAGTCGCGATGCGCGAAGCTGCCCAGACCGCGGCAGGCCTTATCCGGGCGATCGAAGATGCCCGCGCTGAGGTCGAGGTCGCGGCGGGTGTCGCCACCCGCGCCGGCGACCAGGCCAGCCAGGCGGTGAAGGTCAGCCAGGCGCTGTCCGCCCACGTCGAAGCCATCGAATCGATCCTCAGCCTGATCCGCGACATTGCGGGCCAGACCAACCTCCTCGCGCTCAACGCGACCATCGAGGCGGCGCGCGCCGGGGACGCCGGCCGCGGCTTCGCGGTCGTCGCACAGGAGGTGAAGAGCCTTGCCTCCCAGACCGCTCGGGCGACCGATGACATCACCGCCAAGATCACCGCCATCCAGCAGGCGACCCGCCAGACGGTCGACGCCAACGGATCGATCCAGGGCACGGTCGAGGAAGTGCAAAGCTCCGCCGACCGAATCCGCGAGGCGATGGAGCTGCAGGCGCAGACGGTGACGATGATCACCGCCGCGGTCGACGAGACCGCGCTCGCCGCCGACTCGATGAGCTCGACCATTGCCGCCATCCGCAGCGACACCGAGAATGTCGCCAAGGACATCGACCAGGTCGAGCAGGGCTTTGGCCGGTTCAGCGAGCAGATCGCCAACTTCAATACGACCGCCAAGGCGTTCGTGAACGGCATCGCGGCTTAACCGCTCGCCGTCATTGCGGGGTCGCGCAGCGGCCGCGGCAATCCACTGGATTGCTTCGCTGCGCTCGCAATGACAGTGAGGAAGCATGAACATCCTCATTACCGGCGCCAGCCGCGGCATCGGCGCTGCCGCCTACACCGCGCTCAAGAAGCATGGCCACCATGTCGTCGGCCATTCGACCAAGGGCAGCGACGAGCTCGTCGCGGGCGATCTCACCGACCCCGCCGCCCCGCGCGACATCTGGGAGACCGCGCTGGCCGAGCTCGACGGACAGATCGACGTACTGGTCAACAACGCCGGCATCTACGAGGGCGTCGCCGACAATGCGACCGACGAGGAATGGCACCGCGCCTGGAACCGGACGCTGACCATCAACCTCCAGGCCGCCGCCGATCTCAGCAAGCTCGCCGTCTCGCACTTTCTCGACAGCGGCATTCCCGGGCGGATCATCAACATCGCCAGCCGCGCGGCCTTCAGGGGCGATTCGCCGCAGCACTGGCATTATGCCGCCTCCAAGGGCGCGATGGTGGCGATGACCCGCACCATCGCTCGCGGCTATGCGAGCGAGGGCATCCTCTGTTTCGGCGTCGCGCCCGGCTTCACGGTGTCCGAGATGACCGCCGAATATCTGCAGGGCCGCGGCGGCGCCCAGATCGTGGCCGACATTCCGCTCGGCCGGGTCGCCTCGACCGACGAAGTCGCCGAGGTGATCCGCTGGCTCGCCACCGAGGCTCCGGCATCGGCGACCGGAAGCATCATCGACGTCAACGGAGCGAGCTATGTTCGCTAGCCTCGCCTTCCTCGT
>DASSIU010000212.1:0-4907 GCA_035691585.1 Sphingomicrobium sp.
CGTGACCACTCCCGCACCGCGCTGCTGGTAGCGGGCCTCGCCGGCCTGGGCCGGATCACCACCGACACGGCCAATTCGCTGAATCAACGCTATGGATTGGGAGTGGGCCACGTGACTAGCTGGACGGAGGCAGTCGACGCCGCCGCCGGACGCGGGGAGGGGGGAACGGTGCTCGTGCTGACCGGGACCGCGTTCCAGACGCCGTTGCTCGATCGAGTGCCGGCCGCGCACATGTACCATTCCGTGTCGGCGCTTCGCCGGACGGGACAGGATTTCACCGCCCGGATGATCGCCGCGGAGGCCCTGTCGCGGACGTGAGCCCTGACGATCGAGCACTTGTCGATCGTTTCCTCGACATGATGGCGGCGGAGGCCGGTTCATCGCGCTACACGCTGGCCGCCTATCAAAACGATCTCGAACGGGCTTCGGAAAGCATGCCGTCGCTCGGGGCGGCATCGGCTGACGATTTGTCCGCGCTCGGTGCCAAGTGGGCGGGCCTGGCGCCGTCGACGGTGGCGCGTCGCTCGGCCGCGCTCCGTCGGTTCTTCGGCTTCCTGGTCGACGACGACCTTCGCAAGGATGATCCGTCGGCGGCTTTGCCTCGACCGCATTTCGAGCGTCCACTGCCTCGGATTCTAGAGGCGAGCGAGGTTGAGCGCATGTTTGAAGCCGCCGAAGACCGGGCCTCCAGCGGGGAGTTGATCGCGCTACGCAATCTCGCGCTGCTCGAACTCCTCTATGGTTCGGGTCTTCGCGCCAGCGAAGTCGTCAGCCTTCCGCGCGGGGCGGTCCGATCCGGCCAGCCGTTTTTGATGGTCCGCGGCAAGGGTTCGAAAGAGCGGTTAGTGCCGATCTCGTCGCGCGCGCAAGCCGCCGTAGGCAAGTGGCTGGAGATCGCGCCCGGCGGATCGATCTGGCTGTTCTCAAGCGGCAAGAGCCATCTCAGCCGCGTGCGCCTGTTTCAGATCGTTCGCGCGATGGCGGCGGATGCGGGGATCGCGCCGGAGCGGGTCAGCCCGCACGTGCTTCGGCACGCCTTCGCAACGCATTTGCTGTCCGGTGGCGCGGATTTGCGCGTCCTGCAGTCGCTGCTCGGGCATGCGGACATCGCTACGACGCAGATCTATACCCACGTCGACAGCGCGCGGCTGGTCGAGCTGGTCAACGCTCGTCATCCGCTGGCGACGCGTTCTCGTTGACCTTCACGGCAGCTTCCGCCTAGGCCCCGCTCCCGAATGCAAACCTACCTGGACTTCGAAAAGCCGATCGCCGAGCTCGAGGCGCGGGTCGCTGAACTTCGCGAAACAGCAGCGAGCTCGGAGGAAATCGACATCGACTCCGAGGTCTCGAAGCTGGAGACCAAGGCCAGCAAGCTGCTGCGTGACACCTATGCCAAGCTTACCCCATGGCAGAAGGCGCAGGTCGCGCGACATCCTGACCGCCCGCATTTCAAGGACTATGTGGCCGGCATCGCCGATGACTTCCTCCCGCTTGCCGGGGACCGATCCTTCGCCGACGACCCGGCGATCATCGGCGGACTGGCACGGATCGATGGCCGACGGGTGATGCTGTTGGGCCATGAGAAGGGCGACGACACGGCGTCTCGGCTCAGACACAATTTCGGCATGGCCAAGCCCGAAGGGTATCGCAAAGCCATCCGCCTGATGAGCCTTGCCGACCGGTTCAACATCCCCGTGGTGACATTGGTCGACACACCCGGCGCCTTTCCGGGAGTCCAGGCAGAAGAGCGCGGCCAGGCCGAGGCGATTGCCCGCTCGACCGAGGAATGCCTGCGGCTCGGCGTGCCGATCATTGCAGTGATCGTCGGGGAAGGCGGCTCTGGCGGCGCGGTCGCCATCGCGACCGCCAACCGAGTGCTGATGTTCGAGCATGCAGTCTATTCCGTTATCTCGCCGGAGGGTTGCGCCTCGATACTTTGGCGAACGGCGGACAAGGCCGCCGACGCTGCGGAGGCGATGAAGATCACCGCCGCTGACCTGCGAGCGCTCGGAGTCGTCGACCGGATCGTCGACGAGCCGCTCGGTGGCGCTCAACGCGATCCGGATGCCGCGATCGGAGCGTTGAAGGGAGCGCTGGTCGAGGAGCTCGACGGGTGCGGGAGGCTCGGACCCGACGAGTTGCGCGCCCAGCGCCGCGCCAAGTTCCTCGCCATCAGCTAGGAGCGGAACCGAGCCAGTCATCCACCGTTCAAAATCCCGGCGCTTAGTTCGGGAGCGAAACGGGAGAGTGGGCCGGGCTCATGCGTAGAACCATCCTGTTGCTTGCCGCCGCCGCGCTGGCGATCACGCCTGCCGCGGCGCAGCGCCTGCGTACCCTGAATCCGCAGGATGTCGCTGAGGCGCAGCGTTATCACGCCGCGCTGGTCCAGGAACTCGGCGGCGCCGAGACCGGCCCGCGAGCCACCTATGTCGAGTCGGTCGGTCGCCGCGTCGGGGCGGTGTCGGGAATTGCGAATCCCGGTCAGGAGTTGCATTTCACGACCCTCAATTCGGCGGTCGAAAATGCCTTCTCGGTTCCCGGCGGCTATGTGTACATCACTCGCCAGCTGATCGGGCTGATGGACGACGAGTCTGAGCTCGCCTTCGCGCTCGGTCATGAAGTCGGCCATGTCGCCGCCAACCACGCCCACATTCGTGAGCAATATGAGGAGCGAAACACGCCCGGTGTTTTGGGCCAAATCATCGGCGCGATCTTTGGTCCCGGCGCGGCGGACATTCTCCAGGCGCGCTCCGCGCTCGATATTCTGAGCTTCTCGCGCGAGCAGGAGTATGAGGCCGATACGCTGGGTCTGCGGTACATGATCGCGGCGGGGTATGATCCTGCCGGCGCCCCGGAAATTCTCGCCGCGCTGTCGCGCAACACCGCGCTGCAGCTTCGGGTTCAGGGCCGTACCAATCGTCGAACGCCGGAATGGGCGAGCACCCACCCGCTTAGCGAGAATCGAATGCAGCGAGCCCTCGCCGAGGCACGCTCGACGGGTCGGCTGGGCACCGGAATCCGCAACCGCGACCTGTTCCTTCGCGAGATCGAAGGCATCTACGTCGACGACGATCCTGCCCAGGGGGTGATCGAAGGGCCGATTTTCACCCATCCGGACCTGAGGATCCAGTTCCGGGTGCCGCAGGGATATCTGATGTCCAACGGCAGCGATGCAGTCACCATTTCGGGGTCCGCGGGCAAGGCGCAGTTTCGTCAGGGACCGCCCAACCTCGATCAGGCAATCGCCATCGCCTATCGGCAGCTGACGGGAGGCCAGTTCGATCTCGAGGTTCCACCTCCGCAGCACGTCACGATCAACGGAATGCCAGCCGCCGTCACAACCGCTCATGCAAGCACCGATTCAGGCCTGATCGACGCAAGCGTCGTCGCCTATCAATGGGATCCGCAGCGGGTCTATTATTTTGTGATGCTCACACCGGGCGGCTACGGCGTCGCGCCGTTCGTCCCGATGATCAACTCGCTTCGGAGGATCTCGCCCGCGGAGGCCGCCGCGATCCGGCCGCGAGTGATGCATATTGAGACCGTCAGACCCGGAGATACGGCGCAGTCGCTCGCCGCTCGCATGGCGTATGGCGATTTCAAGCTGGAGCGGTTCCTGTCGCTAAACGGTCTTCAAGCGAACAGCAGGCTGTTACCGGGCCAGAAGGTGAAGCTGGTGGTCTACGGGACGCGACGCGCATGACCACCCGCTTCGATCACGGCATGTAGGTATTCATGTCGTTCGAAAGCTTGCCCCACATCCCGCCGACTCCGCCGCCAAGCGACTGGAAGCCGCCGATCGCCGCAATGCAGATCAGTGCACAGATCAACCCGTATTCGATCGCAGTTGCCCCGCGCTGGTCAGCGCCGAGCATGCGCAAGATTCTTCGGATAGCGATCACGCCACCCTCCTCTGGTCCACGTCCACGCGACGGGTTTACCGGGCCCAGGGTTAACAAGTCTTCCCTCTTCTAGAGTTAACGGGGCTTCATCTCTTTTTCGAAGTCCATGCGGCCAAGTGGAGGATTTCGAAGGCTTCCACGGTGCGCTCGCCATCGCCCGCGGCTTGGAATGCTGCTTTCGCCGCGTTCCTTGCTGCTTTGCCCAGGAAATGGGGCCGGCTGGCAAGGACGTTGGTGGCGCCCATCGCTCGCAGGTCACCGACGAGCCGTTCTATCGAAGTGTATGAGACCGGGACCCGATCCACGTCCACCACCGGCTTGATGAACCCCGCTTCGACGAGGAGCGGAGCGACGGCTGACGCTTCGATCCGAGGGTGAACATGCGGTGCGGCAGTACCGCCCACGCGATCGGCCGCGCGCATCGCTCCCCTGAGTTGGGGCAGCGTATCGCCACCCGGGAGCGCGCCGATGAGGAGGGCGTCGTCGGTCATGGCGTGCCCGAGCAGTCGCAGCGCCAACGGAAGATCGTTCACGGTGTCGAGCGTGCCGATGGCCAGAACAAGATCGTAGGTTGCCTCCTGCGGCACCCAAAAATCTTCGGTGATTGTCTCTCCGCCGATCGCAGAGGAGAACAGGGGCCCGGGGTCTCTCCCTTCGACCCGATCTGCGAAGGCCAGCATTCGCTCAGGCCAAGCAGGGTCGGGGCATCCAATCAGCAAGGCGTTCGCGAACCGCCGCTGCTGGATCTCGATCCGTTCCAGACAATCGTCGAACGTCCGTTCGAGGAGAAACAGCTCCGGCCCGACGCGCGCCGCGCGGTCACGGCGAAGCGCTCGCAGTTTCATGTCGAAGAGGGCCGCCACCGCAGCGCTTGTGCGCTGGCGCGCTCCGGGCGACAAGAAGCGATGGTGGGGGAAATCTTCCGAACCGCAGGACGATGGGTACTCGACTTCGCGCTACCGCCGCGCTGCGCGGGCTGCGGCACGATCGTCGATGACGTGCACA
>DASSIU010000213.1:0-5233 GCA_035691585.1 Sphingomicrobium sp.
TTCGCCCGGCTCGACAAGGAAAGCGGGCTTCTCGGCCGCGGCATCGTGCGCTTCGACCTTCGCGTGCCCGACAAGATGATTGTCCGCCTTCCGCGGGCGCCTGGTGAGCCGATCGCACCGGCCGCTTCGCACCAGGAGGGCTGATGGCGCAAGTCACTGACCAGCCCCTGATCGCTGCACTCGATATCGGTTCGTCAAAAGTCAGCGCGATGATCGCGCGTCAGGACGGCGAGGGACGGCTGACCGTCCTCGGTACCGGCCAGCGCGAGAGCCGAGGCGTGAAACGCGGATTCATCACCGACATGGCCGCGAGCGAGTTCGCCGTGCGTGAGGCGGTGGAGCTTGCCGAGCGTATGTCGGGCCTCACCGTCGAGGATGTATGGGCCAGCTACGGAGCTGGGGGCCTTGTCAGCGACATTGCCAATGTCGAGGTCGAACTCGGCGGCCATGCGGTTGAGCAGGCCGACGTCGACCAGCTGCTCCAGGCCGGCAAGAATGCGATCGACAAGAACGGCCAGGTCGTTCTCCACGCGCACCCGGCACTCTACACGATCGACCGGGCACAGGGCGTTCAGCAGCCGATCGGACTCCACGCCAGCCGGCTTGGCGTCGACATCCACGTGATCGCGGCAGAGCCTTCGCCATTGCGCAACATCGACACGGTGATCCGTCAGGCACACCTGGGCGTCAAAGCAATCGTCGCCTCTCCGATAGCAGCCGCGCTTTCGTGCCTGAGCGATGAGGAGCGCGAACTCGGCGTCGCGCTCGTCGAAATGGGCGCTGAGGTGACCAACGTCTCCGTCCACTATGGCGGTATGATGGTCGGCCTTCGCTCGATTCCGCTCGGCGCCAAGGACATCACGAATGACATCGCCGCCGCCTTCGCGGTCCAACGCCGCGACGCCGAGCGGCTGAAATGTTTCTATGGCTCGGCGATGACCTCTCCACGCGACAACCACGAGATCATCGAGGCGACGCAACTTGGCGCCGAGCAGGGCGCCGAACCGATGAAGATGACCCGCGCCCAGCTGATGATGGTTATTCGCCAGCGGGTCGAGGAATTGACCAATGAGGTCGAAGCCGCTCTGAAGGGCCTCGGCTTCACCGGCCCAGTGGGACGACAGGTTGTACTCACGGGCGGCGGCGCCGAACTCAAGAATATCGCCGATTATATGCAGGGCGTTCTGGGACGCGCTGTCAGGCTCGGTCGGCCCAAACAGATCACTGGCCTCCCCGACGCGCACAGCGGCCCCGCCTTCTCGACGTTGGTGGGGCTAGCCCTGCTTGCAGCAAGCGGCCGTGGTGATATCCGCGACATTGCGGGTCCAGTCATGCGACAGCCACAGGCGAAGGGCGTATTCGGTCGACTGATACACGCGATGAAGGGCGGGTTTTGAGTAAAGTGAGTAAAGCATGACCGATGCGATCAGCTTGTTTCCGGGCATTCCGCTGATTGAATCGCCACTTTTCACCGCAGCTCTCGACCATATGGGTCTGACGGAGATCGAGCGGCAAATCGCCATCGATCTCAATCAGAAGGGCTATGCGGTTTTCGAATTTCCGGATCCTGAGCTCGATGTTCGCATAGATCGCATCCGCAGTCGCTATGCTCCTGAATTCGGAATTGACGATGGCAACCCGGCGGCGAACAAAACGCCCACGGTCGGGCGCATTCAGGACGCATGGAGAGACGATGAAGATGTCCGCGCCATTGCCGCGAACGAAACGGTCATCGAACTTCTCTCCAGGCTTTGGGGGCGCCGCGCATTTCCATTTCAAACCCTTAACTTCCCCGTGGGCACGCAGCAGCACGTCCATACCGATATCGTGCACTTTTCCTCGGTGCCGGAGAAATTCATGTGCGGCGTTTGGCTGGCGATGGAGGACATCGATGCTGGCGCGGGTCCGCTTTGCTACGTGCCCGGCTCGCACAAATGGCCGATCATGTCGAATACCATTATCGGCCGGCGCGGCTGGCAACAGGAGCTGGAATATGCTCAAGTTCCTTATCAGGACGCCTGGAATTCACTGATCGCCGCCAACGACGCGTCGGTTGAGACCTTCCCAGCACGAAAGGGTCAGGCGCTGATCTGGTGCGCCAATCTCCTCCACGGTGGAAGTCCGCAGACGGACCCGACGCGCACGCGCTGGTCACAGGTTACGCACTATTTCTTTGATGACTGCATCTATTACACGCCAGCGCTTTCCGATGAGCCGCTTGGACGCCTCGAGCTCCGCCAGATCGTCGATGTCGCGAGCGGTGCGTCTAAGCCGAACGTATACCTTGGCGAGGAAATCCGGGCGCCGGAGCCCGTCGAGCAATCGCGCGCGGGAGCCTTCTGGCGCCGCAGGCGGAGGACTATCAGATGAGCCGGTCGTTGGTCTCCCGCCTGGGTGAGGCGCTTCGGCCCATGGGCAATGTCGATGGAGTCACATCAGGCAGGGTCGTCGGATGGGCACTGGGAAAAGGGAAAGTCAGTGTCGAAGCCTGGGTCGACGGCGAATGCATCGTGCGCGCCCGACCGGACGGACGCCGCAACGACGTCGCCGTCGCCTACCCCGATTGGCGCGGCGCGCTCACCAGTGGCTTTTCCATGGACATTCCGCCTGATGCAATAGACGCGAACGCGCTCGCGGAAGTGCACATCATTGCGCGACCCTCGTCGAACCTCATGCCGCGGGCGACGCTCGGCACGTTCCGCGTCGCAGGGCCAACCTTGAGACAAGCTTTGGTTGAGGCAGGCCCGACGGAGATTCTGAGTCCGTTTCCCCGCGGAGTCACCGATCTCGTCGCGGCTCGCTGGAGCGAAGATTGCGTCGAGCTGGACACCGAGGCGGGACAGGCGCGTTTCGCACGCCGGCTGAAGCAGTTATTCGCAACACCTGGGCTAAACTCGGTTCCTGCACTCGCCGATTACGCGCGTTATCTGAGCACGACTCTCGCGCATTGCCGCTTCGTGGAAAAGCACTTCCCAGTGGAGAATTCACGAGCCAGCTCCGGAGCCGCTGATTTCCACTGCAAGCCGAATTCCGTCGCGGAGCTATTCCCGATTATCCATCAACTCTACGTCTTAAGGTCCAACGGAATCCGTGGCGATTTCGCGGAGTTTGGCTGCTTCAAGGGCTACAGTTCATCGATGCTAAGCTTTGCCTGTCGGCAGCTTGGCGTCACCATGCACATTTTCGATTCCTTTGAGGGCCTGCCTCCAGCAGAAGGCTCAGGGTACGAAGCCGGCCAGTATGCGGGCAGCCTCGACGAAGTGCGGGAAAACGTTACGTGCTTCGGATCAGTCGGCGCGGTAGAGTTCCACAAAGGCTTCTTCGCGGACACGTTTCGAAATTGGCGCCCGCCCGCGCTGATGTGCCTGTGGATGGACGTCGACCTGGAAATCTCTTCGCGCGACTTGATGGTCGTCGCCGACCGACTGGATCCGCGTGCGTCAGTATTTAGTCACGAATGTTCGGCCGAAATCTTCCGGGACGGGGAAATCTTCAGCCCCGCCGGGCCGGATAACCCGATCTTTCCAATGCTCGCTCGCTTTGAGGAGCTCAATCGTCCCCTGGCTGGCCATTATGTTTCGGGATTCACCGGCGCGTTCTGGCCACGCGACAACGGCATCCCGGTAGTCAACACCAACATCTTGTTCGACCTGGTTTCCGCTTACGATCGCTAGCACTGGGGCGGCAGTGGCGTACACGATCCTCGATGCGGATCCAGGTCTGTCGCGCGGCGAAATGAACGGCCGGCTCTTCGAGGCCATGAGGGGCGGCTACTAGTCGATTGAAAGGCGTGCTACGGTTCCAAGGGGGGGATGCCGATGGCGACGGTTGCACAAAGACGCGGGCTTCAGACCGTTCCCGCGCTGGTGCTGCTGCTGGGGACAGCAGTCATTCTCAACTATATCGACCGCGGGGCCGTCGGAGTTGCCGCCCCGCTGATGAAATCGGACCTCGGGCTCACGGCGACCCAAATCGGAATCGCCATCTCTGCTTTCTTTTGGGTTTACGCACCGATCCAGCTGGGGCTGGGCTGGGTGTGCGACCGATGGTCGGTTTACAAGCTTCTCGCACTCGGGACCGTCCTCTGGTCGATCAGCACGGTCATGATGGGTTTCGTCGCCGGCTTCCTGTCGCTGTTCGTGCTTCGGCTCCTGCTCGGTGTCGGCGAAAGCGTCGTCTTCCCCGGCAGTTCCAAGATCATCTGCAGGCACGTGCCGGTGGAACGCCGTGGGCTTGCTAATGCGGTGGTGATGACCGGAGTTGCGCTCGGGCCGGCCATTGGAACGCTTGCAGGTGGCTCGATGTCCGCAGCCTTCGGATGGCGAGCGATGTTCGTGATCTTCGGGCTGCTCAGCGCAGTGTGGCTGCTTCCGTGGGGCTTGGTGACGGGCGCGCTTCCAGGAAGCGCCAATGCATCGGAGGCCCCTTTCCCGGTGCGCAAGCTACTGGGGCGCTGGTCCTTGTGGGCGACGGGCGTCGGCCATGGGACGTCCAACTATGGTTTCTATTTCCTGCTCGCCTTCTTCCCCCTCTACCTCGTCCAGCAGCGGGGCCTCAGCATCATCCAGATGACGATGCTCGCGACCGTCGGTTATTGCGTTCAGGCCGCGTCGGCGCTCGTGCTCGGCAACCTTTCGGACCGGTGGACCCGTGGCGGCGGCTCGGAGGCACGCATCCGCCGCATCATGCTCGTGGCCGGCCACCTGATTTATGGGGTCGGAATCGTTGCCATTCCCTTCGTTCACAGCCTTCCAGTCGTGATCGCCCTGTTCTGCCTGCTCGGCGCTTGCGGCGGTGCCGTGTCACCCAACCTCTACGCGGTCGGACAAATGTTCGCCGGGGCGAGGGCGTCGGGAACATGGATCGGGATCCAGAACGCTGTCGGCAATCTCTCGGGAATCTTCGGTCCCGCGCTTTCCGGCGTCATCATTGACCGCGCAGGCTATGGCAGCGCGTTCGGAATTGCGGCCGCAGTCTCCTTGTTCGGCGGCATCTGGTGGGCGTTCGCGGTCCCGCGCATCGCCGAGGTCGAGCTCGACTAGTCCGCTTCACGAAGTTCGAAGAAAAAATGCGCGATGGAAACTGGCCCGACCGGCGCTAATCCTAGCGCCTGTCCAGCAAGGGAGGGATCGATGGATCACGCACCCAATCCGTATCTCGAATTCCGCAAGAAATACCTGAGGCCGCTGGAGAAGCGGGAAACGCACTTCAACGATTGGCTCGCGGTGAACAT
>DASSIU010000214.1:0-10417 GCA_035691585.1 Sphingomicrobium sp.
GATGGTGCCGTTCCTGTTCATTGGCGGCCGCATCTACGGTCCCGCCGCACTTGGCCGCTTCGCTTACGCGATCCTGGTCGTCGAATTCGGAGCCCAGGTCGCGGCGCTCGGACTGCGGCGAGGCCTCGCCCAGTTGCTCGCCGACGGCAAGAAACCGCAGGCCTGGATTGTCGCTGATGGCTTGCTGGTCGCCGCGGTTGGGTCGACGATCGGCATGGGGATCTTGTTCGTTTTTCCTAAGGCCATGTACCCGACCACTCCGGTCGGCGGCCTCGATCGGCTACTCGCCATCACGGTCCTCGCCATTGCCTGGACAGACATCGCGCTGGCCGCGCTCGCCTTCCACAATGACGTCGGAGCGACCGTACGGGCGCGCTCGATCGTCCAGCCGTGGGTGATCAGCATTTCGGCGTATGCCTTGTCGTACGTGCCGATCATGGTCAGCCGTGGAGACGGGCTGATCATCGCCTACGTGCTGTCGATGGTCGCTGCCCTTGCCGCCGCGCTGATCCCACTGCTCAGGTGTTACGGTCTCCCCCGCGGCTGGTCTCCGGACCCTCCAACCGCGTGGAGCACAGCCGTCCGCAACGTCCCGGTCGCTGCGGCGGACGCGGTCGAATGGGCGTCCCGGCGGATCGACCTCGCCGTTCTCGGCGCTTTCCTGCCGGCGAGCTTCGTGGGCATCTATTACGCGGCGCAGCAGGTCGCGACCTTGCCCGCCAAGCTCAAGACCAGCTTCGAGCCCGTCCTCGGCCCGGCGATCGTACGGCGGCTTGCCCTGAACGACTGCGCCGGAATCTCCAAGCAGGTGCGCCAAGTCACCTATTGGATCATCGCCGCGCAGCTGGGCATCGCGCTGGCGCTCGGGATACCCGGACGGGCGGTGATGGGCCTGGTCGGGTCGGGATTCACGGGCGGCACCGCGACGCTCGCCTTTCTGCTCGGCGCTGAAGTGATCGCCGCGACGGCTTTCGTAAGCGAAGCGGCGCTGATCTACATGGTACGTACGCAGAACATGATGATCAGCCTTGTGATGCTCGCGCTCGAGGCGGGGCTTGCGGCGGGATTGATCCTGGTGATGCAGGGCGAGGGGCTCGAACTGGCCTACCAGGCCACGGGTCCGGCGATCGGCCTTTGCGTTGCGCTGGCTTTTGCATCCGTCACCAAGGCGTCCCTGCTCAAGAAGGAGCTTGGCGCCCCGGTTCTAGGATTGCGGTGGGACCTTCTGTGGGCGACCGGTGCGGGGGCGTTCGTCGGCGCTGGCGTCCACTACTGGCTGCCTCAGCCTTTGCAGCTGGTCGTCGGTGTGCCGGCCATCTTGATCGCTTTCTTCGTAGTTCTATGGACTACTGGCTTCGGCCCGGAAGACCGCGAGCTGTTCCGCATGCGCAAGGCCAAAGTCCAGCAACTCCGGGACGCGGAAGACGCCGCGGATTCGTTCGATCGCATCGTCTGAGTCTAATGCCGGAAGTGCCGCATGCCGGTGAACACCATCGCCAATCCGGCCTGATCGGCTGCAGCAATGACCTCCTCGTCGCGGATCGATCCGCCGGGTTGGATGACTGCCGTCGCACCCGCTTCGGCGGCCGCCAACAGGCCATCGGCGAAAGGAAAGAAAGCGTCCGACGCCACGGCTGATCCGATGGTCCGCGGTTGGGGCCAGCCGTTCGCTTCGGCCGCTTCCTTCGCCCGAAGTGCCGCGATTCGGGCGCTGTCGCGTCGGTTCATCTGGCCCGCGCCGATGCCGGCGGTCACTCCATTTTTCGCGTAAACGATCGCGTTCGACTTCACGTGCTTGGCAACCGTCCAGGCGAACAGGCAGTCCTTTAGCTCCTGCTCGGTCGGCTGACGCTTCGTAACGACCCTCAGCTCGTCGCGGGCAACCATGCCATTGTCGCGATCCTGCACCAGCAGCCCGCCGGCGATGAGCGCGAGGCTCGTGCCGCCGCGCTTCGGGTCGGGCAGGGAGCCGGTGAGCAACAGGCGCAGATTCTTCTTCTTTGCGAAGATTCTCTTGGCATCCTCGTCGGCATCGGGCGCGACCACGACTTCGGTGAAGATGTCGGTGATTGCGGCGGCGGTCGCCGCGTCGAGCGGCAGGTTCGTGGCAACGATCCCGCCGAAGGCGGAAACGCTGTCGCAGGCGAGCGCTTCGTTCCATGCCTCAAGCAGGCTGTCTCGACTGGCTACCCCGCACGGATTGGCATGCTTGACGATGACGACCGTGGGCGGCCCCTCGCGGAATTCGCTGACCAGCTCGAGCGCCGCATTGGCATCGTTCAGATTGTTGTAGCTAAGCTCCTTGCCCTGGACCTGCTGTGCTTGCGCGACGCCGTGGGCCGTCGGCCCGACGGGGACGTAGAGCGCGGCGGTCTGGTGCGGGTTCTCACCGTAGCGCAGTGGCATCTTGAGGGTTGATGAAAGCGTCCATTTTACCGGCCAGCGCTGGCCCTGGTCGGCGAAGGCGAACCATTGCGAAATGGTCGAATCATATTCCGCCGTCAGGGCGAAGGCCTTGGCCGCAAGCTTTCGACGCAGCTCCATGGTCGTCGCTCCGCCATTCGCGTCCATTTCGCTCAAGAGCGCGGCGTAATCAGCGGGATCGGTAACGATGGCGACATGTGCGTGATTCTTCGCCGCCGAGCGCACCATCGAGGGTCCACCGATGTCGATATTCTCGATGACCGCCTCGCGGTCGGCACCGCTCATCACCGTGCTGAGGAACGGGTAGAGGTTGACCACCACCAGGTCGATGGGCGCGATCGCATGCTCCTCCATCGCCGCCACGTGGTCGGGATTGTCGCGCACGCCGAGAAGACCGCCATGGACCTTCGGGTGGAGCGTCTTGACCCGCCCGTCCATCATCTCCGGAAAGCCGGTCAGGTCAGAAATATCACGCACGTCGGCTGCCGCGGCCCGAAGTTTGGCTGCGGTGCCGCCGGTCGAGACGATCTCGACTCCGTGGCTTGCGAGGCCCACGGCCAGCTCCTCGATGCCGGTCTTGTCGGAGAGCGAAATGAGCGCCCGGCGAACGGGGACGAGGTCAGTCATCAATATCCTCTTGGTTTTTAGCTGGCGCGGCGGAAGGTCCAGCCGACTTCGCCGCCCAATGCCGACACTTCCCCCACGATGACAAGCTGAGTCGTCCGATTCGGCTGGCCCCGACCGTCGATCCAGAGACTGTCCTCGGTCGTCAGATTGCCGCCCCGGCAGCGGAAGTTCCACGGCGGCGCGCCTTTTGAGCGGAGGATCGCTCCCATCCCGTCAGCGGTAACGGTCGCTTCGACCCCGGGCGCGAGATGGAAGCGGACGGCATAAGGAGCGGACTCGCGGATCTTCCGCCGGCCCCTGGATATCAACTGATCGGCGCCCCTCAGCTCCTTGCCATCATTTCCGAGCATCAAGCTTCGTTTGTGGGACAGGCCGAACGTGCGCACGTAACCATCGTGGCTCGCCTCGAGGCGGCTGGCATCATTGTCCTCGGTCCGGTCGATGGTCACGTCCTCGACCCCTTTGCCGAGTGAGCCGTCGGTGAGGATGTTGGTCGAGTTGGTATCGGCGAGGACGAGCGTGCTTTGCGCCGCGGTGGTTCGGAGGCCCTGCACCAGCTCGTCCGGCAAATCAGTCGGCAACGGCCCCGGACCGCCGCAATTGACCACCAGCCGCTGCGCTCCGTCGGAAAGCTCGACCGCGAGGGTCGAAGCTGAACCCTGCTCGGCGATCTTCTGCGGCGGTGGCGGTGCGGCGTCGAGAACGAGGATCGTGCCGAGTGCCGACATCCGCTGATAGCCCCACCCGCGCGCCTGTCGGAGCGGCCGCGCCCGCATCCCGCAGCCGTCGATCAGCGCACTTAGCCTCGCCGCTTCGCCGGGTCCGCAGCCCTGCCAGCTGGAGAGCGCTCCGTCACCCATCATGACGCCATGCAACGCGGCGAGAGACGCCTGCGCCGCCGCTTCAATGCCTTCGGGCATGGTCTGCTTCGTTGCTAGATAGCAGTTCCGCAGGAGACCGAAACGGTCGACCAACTGTACCTGCTCGAACGGCGAACGACTGATCAGCCCGCCGTCATCGAATTGTGCCGACGAAAGCGCGCGGGCCAACCCGGCCTCTCCCCGCGCCACTCGCGGAACCCCGCCCTGGACGAGGAGGCCAGCGGCCACGACTCCGCACCAGGCGGTGACTCGATCGAGACCCGCCACAGCGCGGTCCGCACCAGAATCGAGGTGGCGCGCGCCGCGAGCGAGCGTGTTCAGCAGCGCAGTGCGATAGCCACTGTCGCCACTCGACAAGATGTAGGGCGCATAAGCTGTCCAGAACAGGATGCGTTCGCCCCACAGGTGCGGCGCCCAGGCCTCGTCGATCCTCGTGCCATGGGCGAGCAACCAACGGCCGACGACGGCTTCTGCAATCCGGGCGCCCTTCTCCCGAGAAGCTGCGGCGGCTAGGTCCCGGAGCCACGAAAATCCCTGCAGCCGCTCGGCAATCGGACCGCTGGCCCCGATCGCACCGAAGTCGAGATCCTTGAGCGACAAGGCCTCGCTTCCGAGCGTTAGACGCCCCGCCAGGAGCGCGTCGCCGCGCGAACGCTCGCCGTGGACATGGTCACGCGGGACAGCCACCAGCTTGAGCGGCTGCCTGGAACGCCTGAGCCGGGAGAGCAGCGAACCGCGAGCGAGTTTGCTGACGATGGCGCGCTCGGCGGCCGATTCGTCGGCGCTCACCCTCCCCCTCTCAGGGCCCTGATGTTATCGGCATAGCTGGATGAGCCGCCGCGAAAAGCGGCCGTGCCCGCGACGAGAGCGGTAGCGCCGGCGCCCAGCGCCTGCCGCGCAGTCTCAGGATCGATTCCCCCGTCGACCTCGAGCTCTACCTTAAGCCCGCGCTGAACAATGGTCTCGCCGATCAGCTCGATCTTGCGAAGCTGGCTCGAAATGAATTTCTGGCCGCCAAAGCCGGGGTTTACGCTCATCACGAGAACGAGGTCGAGTTCATCGAGCACATAGTCCAGCGCGTCGGGAGGGGTTGCGGGATTGAGCGATACACCCGCTTTCTTGCCCAGGCCTTTGATATGCTGAACCGTCCTGTGAAGGTGCGGACCCGCCTCCGGATGGACGGTGATGATGTCGGCGCCGGCGTCCGCAAAAGCGTCGAGGAATGGATCGACCGGCGAGATCATCAAGTGGACGTCGAAGGGCTTCTTCGTATGCGGCCGAAGGGCCTTCACGACCGCTGGGCCAATCGTCAGGTTCGGGACGAAATGCCCATCCATGACGTCGATATGGATCCAGTCAGCGCCGGCTTGATCGATCGCATGCACTTCCTCGCCGAGTTTGGCGAAGTCCGCGGACAGGATCGAGGGCGCGATAATCGGCATGGGTTCCGATTAAACGGGTTTAACGGGTGCGGACAAGGCGGGCCATGAAGAAGCCATCGAGGCCGCCTTCGCCTTCGAGCAGCCCTGGGAGGACGCGGACCCACTCTTCGCTCGCGACGGGCAGCCATGCTGGAAGGTCGTTGGGAGCATCAAGGCGGAAGTTGGCATGGCGGCCAAGAAACGCGCTAAGGATCTCCTCGCCCTCCTGCGGCTCGAGCGAGCAGACGGAATAGACGAGAACGCCATCGGGCTTGAGCCAATCGCTCGCACGGTCGAGAAGTTTGCGCTGGAGCCCCGCGGCTTCCGCAACCAGTCGGGGCCGTGCTCGATGAAGCACCTCGGGGTGGCGGCGGAAGGTGCCAGTGGCGGAACACGGGGCATCGACCAAGATCGCATCGCATTGTTTGTCGGGCGACCACGCCAGGGCGTCAGCCTCGACAAGCGCGGCATCGAGATGTGTCCGATCGAGGTTCTCGCGCAGTCGTGCGAGACGACTTCCCGAGGCGTCAACCGCGGTTACCCGATGTCCGGCCGCGGCGAGCTGCATCGTCTTGCCGCCAGGCGCGGCGCAGAGGTCCAGCACGTCCTTGGTTGTGGGCGGGATGAGTCGCGCCGGAAGTGAGGCGGCGAGGTCCTGGACCCACCAGCGTCCGCCGCCGAAGCCTGGCAGCTCGCTTACGCTACTGCTTCTCAATCGCACGTGATTCAGAGCAAGCGAAGAACCTTCGTGTGCAGAAGCGTATGCCTTGGCCTCCGGATCATCTTTGAACGCGAGATCAAGTGGCGGCCGCCTGGCGATCTGGCGGCGCGCCGCCTGCACGACCTCCTCGCCCCACGCGGCCCGCCAGCGATCCTCAACCTCAGGAGGAAGAGTTGGCGCGTCGCTCACCGGCAGACCTCGCCGCAGCAGCGTGCCGAGGACGCCATGAACCAGCCGCCGAGGGCCACCATCGACCAGCGGCAGCGCGGTCGCGACCAAAGCATGGTCGGGCGTCCCGAGCCCAACTTTCTGCGCAAGCGCGAGGCGAAGCACCATTCGCGCCTTGCTATCGCCGGGCAATGGATTGCGGGTGGCGCTGTCAATCATCGCATCGAGGTCGGGTAAGCGACGCAGGGCCTCCCCCGCGATGGCGACAGCAAGGCCATGATCGGGTGATGAGAGGTTGTGGACGGCGCCGCTGGCCGCCTCAAGAGTGTGACCGCGGCGCAGGACTGAGTCGAGCATCTGCAGCGCCGCGCGCCGCGCTCCGACGCCCTCAAAGCTTGGCATGAGCAACTCCAAACCTCATGTTGGCGTCATGAAACGCCCCAAGCATCTCGATGCCCCAGCCTACCTCAGCTCTTCTCCGCCGCTGCCGCAGCCAGAACCGATGAACTCGCCCGCGCCTCCAGCCGGCGAGGAAGAGCGACTGGATCCGACCCGCTACGGGGATTGGGAGAAGAAGGGAATCGCGATCGATTTCTAGATTGCCTCGGATCTGGCCGGACGCGACAGCAACGCACCGAGAACGTCGTCGACATTGGCCCGACCAGCGACCAATGCGTCGACCGCTTCGACGATCGGCATATCGATTCCTTTCTCTGTCGCGAGCCGGGCGAGCACTGGCGCAGTGAATGCTCCTTCGGCGACCGTCTTGCGATCCGCCAGGAGCTCGGCGGCTGGACGGCCCTCACCGATTCCTTTTCCCAGCGAATAATTGCGCGAGCTGGCCGAGGTGCAGGTCAACACGAGGTCGCCCAGGCCACTGAGACCCGCGAGCGTCTCGCGCTTCGCGCCGAAGGCCATTCCGAACCGAGTCATTTCAGCCAAGCCGCGTCCGATCAGCGCCGCGCGAGCGTTCTGACCGAGGCCCTTGCCTTCCACCACTCCGCAAGCGATCGCCAGCACGTTCTTGACCGCGCCCCCGATTTCAGCACCGGCCACGTCGTCCGAGAGATAGATTCTGAAGGTCGGCTGACCGATCCGATCTCGCAGCAGCTTCCCGAGCCCGACATCTTCTGCCGCGAGCGTGACCGCCGTTGGCAGGCCTCTTGCGACTTCGTGGGCGAAAGTCGGCCCTGACAGCACCGCGATCTCGGATTTCGGACATGCGTCCTTCGCAACTTCGTGAAGAAGCTCGCCGCTCTTCTCCTCGATCCCCTTCGAGCAAAGAACCAGCGGCTTACTGCCGTGCGGAGCCTGTTCGAGAACGGCTCGCATGTGCTGCGCCGGAGTGACGACTAGCAAGGCGTCGCATTCCTCGAAATCGCCAAAGTCGGACGTCGCACGGACGGAGGGATTGAGTGCAATACCCGGAAGGAAGGCGGTATTTTCGTGACGGTGGTTGATGGCTTCGACCACCTCTTGTTCGAGCGCCCATAGCAGCGTCTCGCGATTTCCGGTGGCAGCGACTTGCGCCAGCGCGGTGCCCCACGCGCCGCCGCCGATGACGCCCAGCTTCATGCCTTCACCCCCGCGCCGCGGACCTTCTCGGCGCTCTCGTCGAGGGGCCAGCGCGCTCTAGCGGGCACGTCGAGTGCATCGCATCCGCCGGCCGCAAGCCGCTCCGCGCCGGCCCAGGCGATCATCGCTGCATTGTCAGTGCAAAGCCACTGCGGTGGGACGCTGAACTTGCGAGCGTTCGCTTTCGCTAGATCCGTAAGTGCACCGCGAATGGCATCGTTAGCGGCTACACCGCCCGCCACCACGAGAGCTGGCGCATCGCTTCGATCCAGTGCGACCCGGATACGGTCGACGAGGCAATCGACCACCGCCTGCTGGAAGCTCGCCGCGATGTCTTCCGGCCGAAAGTTGCCGGAGGCGACGGCCCGCTGCACCGCGCTCTTCAGGCCCGCAAAGGAAAAATGGGGCTCGGCCGAGCCGACCAGCGGGCGCGGCAGCGGGACGGAAGTGGGATCACCCTGCTTCGCAAGCTCCTCGATCGCCGGCCCGCCGGGATATGGAAGGCGGAGCAACTTTGCCGCCTTGTCGAATGCTTCCCCCGCCGCATCGTCGATCGTCGTCGCCAGGCGCTGATAGTCGCCGACGCCGCGCACTTCGAGAATTTGACAATGGCCGCCGGAGACCAAGAGCAGGAGATAGGGAAAGTCGAGGTCCGGATCCGCAAGGCGCGGGCTCAGCGCGTGGCCTTCGAGATGATTGATCGCAAGCAGTGGCTTTCCCGCCGCCAGCGCCAATCCCTTGCCGGCGAGCAGCGCAACCATCACGCCGCCAATGAGGCCCGGGCCCGCTGTCGCCGCCACCGCGTCTACGTCATGGATCGACATTTTGGCGTCAGCCAGCACTCGCTCAATCAGCGCGGGGAGGATCTCGACATGCGCGCGCGCGGCGATCTCCGGCACCACCCCTCCATAGGGCTGGTGAGCGCTGCTTTGCCCGACAACCGCCTGCGCAAGGATGCGCCGATCGGAAGTAACCAGCGCCGCGGCGCTGTCATCGCATGAGCTTTCAAGACCCAGAATTATGGATGGCATCGCAGTCATTTCGCGTCCGGCCCTTTGCCTGAAGGCGCGCCAATGCACTAGGGGTGAGCCATGCAGGGACTTCGCCTCGGGACTCGCGGCTCGCCGCTGGCGCTGGCCCAAGCGCGCAAGGTGGCGGCAGCGATCGAGACCGCGCAGCGATGGCCCGACGGATGGGTCCAGATCGTCGAGGTCCGCACGACGGGCGACAAGGTCCAGGACAGGCCGCTCGCCGACATTGGCGGCAAGGCGCTGTGGACCAAGGAGCTCGACCGGGCGCTGCTCGAGGGCGAGGTCGATTTCTGCGTTCATTCGATGAAGGACGTCGAGAGCGTTCGCCCGGCCGGCATTCACATCGCAGCGGTCCGTCCCCGCGGCGACGTGCGCGACCGGATCATCGGCGCGGAATCGATCGACAGGCTGAAGCAAGGCGCCAGGGTCGGAACGTCGTCTCCTCGGCGGGCGGCGCAGCTTCGACGATTGCGACCCGACCTCGAGATCGTGTCCATCCGGGGCAATGTCGAGACTCGGTTGAAAAAGGTCGAATCCGGCGAAGTTGATGCGACGCTTCTCGCCTCGGCGGGGCTGAAGCGGCTCGATATCGATGCGGGGACTGCGATCCCGACCGAGGTCTTGCTTCCGGCTCCCGGCCAGGCCGTGATCGGCATGGAATGCCGCACCAACGATACCCGCTGCCAGAGCGTGCTCAGCACTGTCAGCAACGAGATCACCTACAATTGCGTAATGGCCGAACGCGCCTTCACCCGAGCGCTCGGTGCCACCTGTCATTCGCCGGTCGCGGCGTTCTGCGCATTCGAGGACGGCGATCTGCGCCTTCGCGCCCAACTGTTCAGCGAGGACGGAGCGGATATGGTCGAGGATCGCGCAGTGTTCGATTGCGGCGACTTTGCGCGGGCCGAAGCGCTCGCCCGGTCGCTCTTGTCGACTGCGCCGGAGACGATCCGGAGGCTGTTCGGAGCGTAGGATGCAGCGCGTGCTGGTCCTGCGGCCCGAGCCCGGCGCCAGCGCTACGGTCGAACGGGCGCGACAGCGCGGGCTCGACGCGATTTCGGTGCCGCTGTTCGAGATCCAGCCGATCGACTGGAATCCACCCGATCCAGCGGGATTCGATGGGCTACTCGTCACCAGCGCCAATGCGATCCGCACAGCCGGGGACCGGGTGCAAGCCCTGCGAGGTCTTCCAGTCTATGCGGTCGGGCGCGCAACCGCCGAGGCGGCGCGAGAAGGTGGTTTCGCGATAAAGGCGATTGGCAAATCAAATCTCGAGGCCTTGCTGGACTCGCTCGAAACTGACCTCAAGCTGCTGCACCTTTGTGGCGAAGACCGGCGAGACGCCCATGTCGCCCGGCAGGAAATCACGCCGGTCATCGTCTATCGATCGAAGCCCACCGCGGCACCCGACCTCTCAAGCGCGAGAGGCGCGATCGCGCTGATCCATTCGCCGCGAGCAGGGCGGCGATTTGCGGAACTGGTCAAGGACCGGAGCCAGGTCCCGATCGCGGCGATCAGCCGCGCCGCGGCCGAGGAGGTCGGCGGCGGATGGAAGTCGCTCGACATTGC
>DASSIU010000215.1:0-3991 GCA_035691585.1 Sphingomicrobium sp.
GTCTTCCTGGTCGGCTGTGTCCTTGGAGTGCCGGCCTTGGACTTGCCCGGCAGAGTTGCCGCCGGAGGCATGGGTTCGGGCGCCTGCACGGGAGGAGCCGTCGCGGCTTGCGCCATCTTCTGTTCGAGCGCGGAGATGCGCTGGTCCTGGTCGGTCTTCAGCTGGCCGACCCCGGTTTCGAGGTTGCGCAGCCGGTTGCCATTCTCTTCCGAGGCGCGGACCAGGTCGGCCATCTGCTTTTCAAGCGCGTCGAGCCGCTGGTCGAGCGAGAGGACCGACGACTGGCTGGCGGCCGGATCGTCCGAGAAACCCGCCGTGTCCGCCGGGCGACCCTTCGGAAACACCTGCCGCTGCATCTGCTGGACCTGCTTTTCGAGCCGGTCGAGGCGCTGATCGGGCGTCGGCGGCGCCTGGCGCTGGGCAAGCGCCAGCGAAGGCACGAGAGTCAAGGCGGCGCTCGCCGCGAGAGCGGTAATCAGGCGAGATTTCACGAACATTTCCCCACGCTTGGCTTGTCGTCGTCACTATGCGGCAGCGCGGCTTGCGCGCCGATGAATCCTATTGAGCGGTATTGACCGTCGGCGTTTCGGCGGGCGGTGCCGCTTTCGCGGCCGGAGCCGGCGCGCGCGTCGGGGGCGAGGCTGGCTTCGTTGCCGCCACCGCCGCTGGCGGTCCCTTCATGAGGGATGCCGGCGCGAGGCTGACCGTCGTGACCTTGCCGGGCGGGCCGATGGCCGGTGCGGCAGCGCCGCCGACACTGACATTAAGCGCTTCGGGCTTCCCCGCCTTGAGCATCGGCGCCGAGGCAGTTGGAGGAACTGCATAGGTCTGGCCCGGCTGGAGCATGCCTTCGAACAGGGTCTTCCCCTGGTCGGTCACCTGGATCCACGCCGGTGCAGTGGCGGTGAGCACGACCGGACCTTGAGCAGCCACCGGAGCGGGCGCCTGAACAGCGGGCTTCGGCGCTGCAGGCGCCGCTGGCTGCTGCGCAACCTGCTGTTGGGGTTCGTTGCCCTGGTCGAGGGATCGCTTGTTGAGCCAGCTCATCACCCCGATCAGCACGATGACGGCCAGGATAGTCCCGATCACCAGCCCCTTGGGCATGGTCCGGCGCGGGTCCGCGGGTTCGAAGACGTCGGCGGAATTGGAGGCGAAGCGCAGTCCGCCCATTTCCTCGCGCAGCTGATTCCCGATCTCGACGCGATCGAGCCCGACCGCGCCCGCGTAGTTCTTCGCAAAACCGATCGTGTAGGTCGGCGCGGGCAGGTTGTCCCAGTCGCCCGTTTCGATGCTGGCGAGGTGGCGCTGCGGGATCCGCGTCTGGGCGGCGACGTCCTCGAGGCTCAGGCCCTTCGCCTCGCGAGCCGCGCGAAGCTGTTCGCCGACCGTCGGCTGCTCCGGCTCCACGACCTCTTCGTCTTGAGGCTCGGGGTCAGGGTCGCGCTTGGCCATGTGCCCTGTTTGAGGGCTGGGGCGTGCGTGTCAACCACGATGCTATCCGACGACGACATTGTGCCTTCGCGCCCAGTCGGTGAGAGCCTTGCGGACGTCCCTTGGCGGCTTGGCCAGCAGTTGGTCGATGCGGCCGCGGATCGCGCCTGAGTCGAGCGAGCGGATCATCGCTTTCAATGGCCCGACGCCGGCAGGAGTGATCGAGAAGCTCTCCGCGCCCAGCCCGATCAGCGCCATCGCTTCCAGCGGGCGACCGGCCATCTCCCCGCAGACGCGCACCGGCACCTTCGCGGCTCGCGCCTGGTCGAGGATTCGCTTCAGAAAGCGGAGGATCGCGGGACTCAGCCAGTCGTAGCGCTGGGCGAGCCGCGGGTCCGAACGGTCGGCGGCGAACAGGAATTGGGTCAGGTCATTGGTGCCGACGGAGAGAAAATCGACGCGGGGCAGGAGCTGGTCGAGCATCTCGGCCAGGCTGGGCACTTCGAGCATCGCCCCGAATTCGATGCGCTTGGGCACCTTGCGGTGGCCCTTGCGCGCCCAGTCGACCTGTTCCTCGAACAGTGCCCGGGCTTCCTCATATTCCCACGGCTCGGAGATCATCGGAAACATCACCCGCAGGACCTTGCCCGCCGATGCCTCGATCAAGGCTCGGGCCTGCGCCTTCATCAGCGTCGACCTGTCGAGCGAAAGGCGAAGCGCGCGCCAGCCCATCGACGGATTCTCCGCCTGCTCGGCGGCGTCATCGGTGAGATAGGGCAGCGCCTTGTCGCCGCCGATGTCGACCGTCCGAAACACGACGGGCCGGTCGCCAACCGCTTCGAGCACCTTGGTATAGAGCCTCAGCTGCCGGTCCCTGCCGGGAAGGGTCGCCGAAACGAGGAACTGGAACTCGGTCCGGAACAGGCCAATCCCATCGGCGCCGGACATCGGCAGGGCCGCGGCGTCCTCGGCCAGGCCGGCATTGACCATCACGCTCATTGGCACGCCGTCGAGCGTCTTTGCCGGAAGATTTCGGACCGCCGCAAACTCCGCGCGGCGCTTCTGGCTGAGCGTCATGCGGTGCTCGAAATTCGTCAGCAGCCCCCGCGTCGGCCGAATGATCACGCTGCCGTTGTCGCCATCGACGAGGATCGTCTCGCCTTCCTCGACGCTGTGCCGGATGTCGTGGAGGCGCCCGATCACCGGAATGCCGATGGCGCGCGCGACGATCGTCATGTGCGACGTGAGGGAGCCTTCCTCGAGCAGAACGGCCTTGAGGCGGCGGCGGTCATATTCGAGCAGCTCGGCAGGACCGAGGTTGCGGGCGATCAGAACCGCGTCGCGGGTGAGGCCGGTCTGCGCTGCAGTGCCCATCCGCCCCGAGACGATGCGCAAAAGCCGGTTCGACAGATCCTCGAGGTCGTGCATCCGCTCCTGCAGCAGCGGGTCGTCGATCTCCTGCATTCGCGCGCGGGTGCGCTGCTGGACGCGCTCGATTGCCGCCTCCGCCGTGAGGCCGCTGTCGATCGCCGCGTTGATCCGCCGCGACCATCCCTCGTCGTAGGCGAACATGCGGTAGGTCTCGAGGATCTCCTGGTGCTCGCCGGTGGTCCCGAACTCGGCGTCGCGAGTCATGTTGTCGATCTGCTCGCGCATCTTGCGGAAGGCGCCGTAGACGCGCTCGCGCTCCGCCTCGATGTCGTCCGCAACGGTGTGCTCGACGACCACTCGGGGCTCGTGGAACACCGCGGCGCCCTTGGCCATTCCGGCGACCAGCTTGAGTCCAGGCAGGCGCAAGGGCCCCGCGCTGCGTAACCGGCTGCGGCGCGCGCCGTCGACCAGCCGCGCGCCGGCGATCACCTCCGAGAGGACCATGGCAACGGTCTGCAGCGCCTCGATCTCGACATCCTCATACCGCCGCGGCTCGGCATGCTGGACAGCGAGCACGCCAATCGGGCTTTCGAGGCGGACGATGGGCACGCCGGCAAAGCTGTGGAACCGCTCTTCGCCGGTCTCTGGCTTGTAGAGGAACGCGGGATGCTCGGCGGCCTCGGCGAGATTGAGGACTCGCCCCTCGGCCGCAATCGTTCCGACCAGGCCCTCGCCAAGCCGCAGCCGAGTCACGTGCACCGCTTCCTTGCGAAGGCCGTGGGTCGCGAACAATTCGAGGAAATTATCGCGCAGAAGATAGATTGAGCAGACGTCGCTATCCATTTTGTCCGCGATGAGGTCGACGACCTGGTCGAGCTTGCCCTGTGCCGAGCCGCGCCGGGCCATGATCTCGTGCAGGCCGACGAGTATCTCGCGGGCGGAAGCGGCGGCGGAGGAGGCCATCGCTTACCGGCTATCAGATGCAATGCGCGCCTGTCACGCGCCGATGACCCTTGTCATGGTTGATCGCCCGCGAGCGCGATTGAGCAAAAACTTTTCGAACGATCAGCGGTACCAGCCGCTAACCGACTCCCATTGTGCATCGCGTTTCATTCGCTGCAGCATTTCGTCGGCGACTGCGAAATCGAAACGGACCCCGCATTTGTCCTCGGCGCGCCAGACGACGGTC
>DASSIU010000216.1:0-11496 GCA_035691585.1 Sphingomicrobium sp.
ACCGCCAGCCGGTCGGCGTCGCCGTTCGCGTGCCCGGCGGTTTCATGTTCTTCTCGTCGAACGACCAATACGACGAGATCGATGGTCGGATTTTCCGCCGGGCCCGCGCTCTCGAGCGCGAATTGAGGAAGTTTGCCCGGATAAAGCGCCGATCGGCGCCGCAGCACCGTCTGTCGGCGATCTGAACCCCAATTACCCAGGACATTTTCCGTAAGGACGACAACCATGAATGCCCACACTACCAACGAAGATTCGCATCTCCGAACCTTGTCGCGGGAAGAGGTGGCCGACCTGCTCATCCGCTATCCGCAGATATCTGATGCGGACGTAAAGCTAATCCTCACCTTCCTTCGTAAGGGCCGGCACCTCGATGTTGGCATGCTAACCGGCGACGAGCATATGAGGCCGCACCTCGATCGTTTTACAGCCGATCACGCGCAACATTTCCGCGTCAGCCTCTTCGAAGGAACGGCAGTCACAGCGGGGATCCTCGGCCTTCTGATCGCTGGGTGGCTGATTTGGGAGATCGGCGTCTGGTGATCGCTAAAAGTGCGACGTTCTAAGTGCGGGCCGGCGGATCCCAAGGGCTCAAGTAGCGCCTAGCAGAATGTGCCATCGGCCATGCGCGACCTCGGCTGCTCCGCGTGGAGCGATTGCCTGAAGCGCGCGGCGATTGATTAGCGACGAGTCTGCGATTTCGGCGATCAGCCGTCCTGATACCTGTCTCATTGCTGTTACGTTGGCTTGTCCACCAAGGGCCAGCAACAGCGCTTCATCGACATCTTCATTGCCGCTCTTGTCGTCGCGAGTAGACTCACGCATCTCGCGTGCGATTTGATCGGCTGTGGGGCCGACGATGACCTGCAAGTCGTGCGTCGAAGGGCGCACCAGGCCTCGTGCTCCCAATCGCTTAAGCGCGGGTTCGTCAATTAGTGCCTGGTCCTTAATGACGAGGCGCAGCCGCGTAGTGCAGGCGTCAATCGACTCGAGATTTCCCTTGCCGCCCGCCGCGTCGATGAACTGCGCGCCGCGCGACTTTCGCTCTCCCGATTTGGCCGCAACATCGTCAACTCTCTTTGCCGGCGCGGGCTCGCGTCCGGGAGTGGCTAGATCGAGCTTCACGATGAAGAACCTGAACAGGCCATAGTAAACCAGTGCGTAGGCTGCCCCTACGGGCAGGAGCAGGAGAGGCCGTGTCGCCCGCCCATAGTTCAAAGCGTAATCCAGCACTCCCGCCGAGAACCCGAACCCGAGCTTTACGCCAAGGGCCGACATCAGTGCCATTGCGATTCCGGTCAGCACGGCGTGCACCGCGTATAGAATCGGGGCGAGGAACATGAAGGTGAACTCGATCGGTTCGGTCACGCCGGTGAGCATCGCAGTTAGGGCGAGGCTCAGCAGTAGCCCGCCGACTTCGCGGCGCCTCTCTGGTCGGGCGCTCCGGTACATGGCGAGGCAGGCCGCGGGCAGGCCGAAAATCATCACGGGGAAAAAGCCGCTCATGAAGGAGCCGGCGGTAGGGTCGCCGGCGAAGAATCGGTTGAGGTCGCCCGTTGCCCCGTGGAAGTCGCCGACCACGAACCAGACGATATTGTTCAGGATGTGGTGCAGCCCCGTAATGAGGAGCAGGCGGTTGAGCACGCCATAGGCGAAGAGTCCGAATGGGCCTGCTGCGACCAAGGCGTAGCTGAGCGCGTCGATCCCGCGGTTGAGCGCGCTCCACCCCAGGCCAAAAATGAGCGCCAGCACGAGGCCGGCAACGCCGCTGATTATGGGGACGAAGCGCCGGCCGCCGAAGAACGCGAGAAATTCCGGAAGCTTCATTTCCCCGAAGCGATTGTAGAAAATCCCGGCGATCAACCCTGAGATTGTTCCAAGTGGCACGCTGAGCTTGGCGATCGCCGTTTCGGTGAATGCCGTTTGCGCGAGCGTTTTCGCTGGCAATGGCAAGTTGGCGCCGGTGTCGGGAGGGACCGCAAGCAGGGTCTCCGCGCCGTGCGTGGCGACCAGAAAACATACTGCGCCGGCGAGGGCCGCGGCGCCGTTACCATCGCGGGCGAACCCGACAGCTACGCCAATCGCGAAGAGAAGACCGAGGTTCTGGAAGATGGCATTGCCCGCCGCTTGCACGAAGGCGATGTCGAGGAGATCAGGTTGGCCGAGCCGAAGTAAAAGGCCGGCGATTGGCAGCACCGCGATGGGCAGCATCAAGGCACGCCCGAGCCGCTGGAGTCCCGCCGATCCGAACTTCGGCGCTCTCATGAGATTTCTGCGGCCAATGCTCGGACGGCCGTCGCTGAGGTTTGTTGGAGCGCCTTGGTTGCGAGTTCGGCGCAGGCGGCATGGCTAAGGAGCCCGACGCGGGCCTTCAGTTCGGGAATGATGCTTGGCACCGCGGAAAGCTCGGTTACACCCAGCCCGATCAGAACCGGTGCGGCGACGAGGTCGGACGCGAGGCCGCCACATACGCCGACGGGCCGTCCATGCGCAGCTCCGGCCGAAGCCGTTGCCGCAATGAGTCGCAATACGCTGGGGTGAAGGCCGTCAATTTGACTCGCGACGGCCGCATTCCCGCGATCCATCGCCAACGTGTATTGCGCCAGGTCATTGGTCCCGATCGCGAAGAAGTCGGCAGCGGGCGCAAGGAGATCGGCGGTAATCGCGGCGGCTGGGGTTTCGATCATTGCCCCGACCGAAACGGGCCCACCGTAACCCACATCAGTCGCTGCGGCTTCGGCGCGGCCGCGGACCGTGAGAAGTTCATCGACACTCGCCACCATCGGCACCAGGATGCGACATTGGCGCGGGGCTGCAGCGCGAAGAATTGCGCGCAATTGAGTATCAAGCAGGTGCGGATGCTCCAATCCCACCCGGATTCCGCGCAGGCCCAGCGCGGGATTCTCTTCTGCCGCGATCGGCAAATAGCGGACGGGCTTGTCACCGCCGATATCGAAGGTGCGGATGATAAGCGGCCGCCCTTCGAGACACTCGGCGATTGCAGCGTAAAGCGCGAGTTGCTCTTCTTCGTCGGGCGCGGAGTCGCGGTCGAGAAACAGGAGTTCGGTGCGCAAAAGTCCGCAACCTTCCGCCCCGGCGGCCATCGCCAGTTCTGCATCTTGGAGCGATCCAAGGTTGGCGAATATCTCGAGCCGCGTCCCGTCTGCCAGCCGGCACGGAGCAGCGGCGTCGGCCTGTGCCGCCACGCGCCGACTCAAGTTCGCGCTTATCTTAGCCTCAGCTGCCGTCTCGATGTCGGGAACGGCGGCCACGACGGTTCCCGCATCGGCGTCGACGACAACACGCGCTCCGTCTTCGAGCAGCAGCACATCGTCTCCGAGAGCCACGACCATCGGGATGGCATGAGCAGCCGCAATGATCGCGACGTGCGAGGTGGGACCGCCCCCGGCTAGCGCGATCGCAGTCAACGACCCAATGTCGAGCGACATCAGCTCAGACGGAAGCAGGTCTTCGGCGATGAGTACCGCGTTGCCCGGGACCTTCGCGACCGAACCGGAGGCTCCGAGCGTCGCGGCAACCACTTGCCGTTCGAGATCGATCAAATCGTCCGCTCGAGCGGCTATCCGGTCGTCAGCAACGGCTCGCAAGGCAGCGAGGTCGGGTGCGATTGCCTCCCGCCAAGCTGCTCCCGCGCTGGAGCCCTTCTCGATCGCGTCGTTTGCCGCCGAGTAAAGCCGCGGATCATCGAGCAAGGCGAGATGTGCACGGGCGATGTCGGCTTGTGCTCGGCTTCCCCCAACGGAGCGGGTCTGAAGCGCGGAGCGGACGTGGTCCAAGGCGGCATCAAGCGTCGCCTTTTCGATCGCAATCCCCTGTCCCTTGGCAGGCGGCTCGAGCTTGGCGGGACGGAGGCGCGCGACGACGCCGATCGCGATGCCGGGCACTGCGGTGACGCCACGACCGTTCGCTGCCTTTGGGAGTTCACGGATTGGGGAAAAAGCGCCTTCGCTTTCCCACTGCGCCTCGATCAAGTTCGCGAGCGCGTCGATGGCCGGCTCCGCGTCAGGTCCGCTTGCGCGCAAGATCGCATGGTCTCCCCCGCCAAGGCCAAGTGTCATCAGGGCTACGGCGCTGGTTGCCGGAGCGGTCGTCGTTTCGGTTGCAAGGTCAATTTCGGCGTCAAAGCGACGCGCGCAGGCGACGATCGCGGCGGCCGGACGCGCATGGATCCCATGGCCGGGGGGCAGTATTATGTTGCGGGTATGAACCGGGCCGTGCTCGGCAGGTTTCGCTTGGTCCTCCGGAGCGCCGGTCGCCTCCACGTCCATCAACCAGTCACCGACCGTGACTTGTACGTCGCTGGCTCGCCGCGTGATGTGGAAGGCATCTTGGTCGATCAACAATATGGGTGAGACCAAGCTGCGCGCGCGGTCCGCCAGCACATCGAGGTCGAAGCTGAGCAAGGCTGCACCGGAATCCACCCGGTCACCGACAGCGACATGTCGCGTGAACCCGCTGCCTCGCAATCCGACCGTCTCGATACCGATGTGGCATAAAATTTCCGCGCCGTTGTCAGCGCGCAATGTCACCGCGTGAAGCGACGCATGGACTGCGATAACCTGGCCCGCGCAGGGCGCGTGAAGCACCGAGCCTAAAGGATCGAGGGCAATACCATCGCCAACCAACCCTTCAGCGAACGCGGCGTCGGGCACTTCGTGGAGCGGTGCGACCCACCCGGTCAGTGGCGCTCGCAGTGTGAGGGTCACGGGCGAAGTTCCACCCATCCGAGCGCCCAGATCGGATTGAGCGCTGACCGTGCCAATGTCAGGCACAGGTCGGTCGGCTCGGGGAGCGGCGGGATCGTTGCGATGATCTCGCTCTCGTCACCATTGCTCGGAGCATTTTTCAGTGCCGCCTGCGCGAGCACGGGGCCGTTGCACCGCTGCCGTACGACAAGCTCGGGTTCCCGCGCGGGGTAAGGCAGTTTCTCAGGTCCCGGCTCGTTCGCGAACTGGTAGTTGAATGGAAGCGCCACGACGCCCACGGCAATATGGCCTGATCGAGAAGGGTGCGCGCCACGATAAATCCAACAGGGGTCTCTGACGTCGATCAGATAGATCGCACCGGGTCCGCCCGTCGCCGCTTCCCGGCCGGCGATGTTCAGCGGAATTTGATTGCTGCAAAGTTCGAGTTCCTGGCTCGTGCGGCGGGTGGCTGTAACCGCGTTGATTACCCGGTCGAATTCCCGCGACAGGCGCTGGCTTCCAGCGAAGCTCGCCGCCCGGACGCGCGTTGGAAATGGCACCGAGAATGGCCCCGAAAATCGAGCCGATGAGGGAGCAGGCGCAGACCCGTCCGTTGTGTAGCGGATGTCATCGAGGTCCAGCTGGCGGTGGAAGCTGACCGTCGCCCCTGAGCCTGTTGGAGAAAGATCGGCGGCGACTGCGAACGCGCCGTCATCAGCATTAAGGCCGAGCGCCCGGTAGCGAGCCATCATTGCGGGGAGGCGTGCTACGAAGTTGGAGAAGTCCAGCCGGTTCGAAGCGGTCCAGCCGATCTCGGCGAGCGCTGCGACGCGGGGAAGCGCCATTTGCTCGAGGCGATCGTCGCTCGCGATATGCTCGGTCCAGAGCGCGGCCTGAACACCCAAAACGCGCTTCCGCGCTGCAGCATCGAGCTCCGGAGTGCCGGCCGGGTGCGGCGGGTTGCCCGGATCGAAGCCGTAGATGTCGCGTAGGGCGATCACGGTCCCGCGACCTGGCGGCTCACTCGGGGAGGTGGACTGGCGATTATCGAGGTACAAGGTCGGGGCGGTTGCAAGCACGACATCATGCCCCGACTTCGCGGCTGCAAGCGCCCCGTCGCTGCCATGCCATGACAACACGATGTCATCTTTGGGCAGGCGAGAGTCGCCGAGGATTTCATCCCAGCCGACGAGGCGGCGCCCATGCGCATTCAGATAATCGCCGATTTGGCCGATGAACCAGCTCTGCAGCGCATCCTCGTCCTTGAGACCCAATGAGCGCATCTTCGCCTGCACGGCGGGCGACTGGTGCCACAAAATATGCACGGCCTCATCGCCGCCGACAGCAATCTCGCGCGACCGGAACAGCGCCATGACCTCGTCAAGAACGGTGTGGAGGAAGTGCATGGCAGGCGCGTCCACGCCGTAGATCGACGGGAACACACCCCAGTCGCCAAGGTTCGCCGCGGACATGTTGGTGAGGCCGACCTGTGGGTACGCCAGGATTGCCGCCGTGGCATGCCCCGGCATATCAATGTCCGGCACAATGGTGATGTTGCGTTCAGCCGCCATCGCGACCAGCCGACGCACCTGCTCCTGAGTGTAGAAGCCGCCGTAGCGGCCGGAAACGAGACCCGCTGCCGGCGGAGTGCTTCGCCATGCCGCCACAGAGGTCAAGCGCGGGTAATGTTTGATTTCGAGCCGCCAACCTTGGTCGTCCGTCAGGTGCCACTGAAGGCGGTTGAGCTTGTGCAGCGCCATCCAATCGATCATCCGCGCGATGGTGGCTGGCGACTGCAGGTGACGCGCGCTGTCGAGGACCAAACCGCGCCAGCGGAACCGCGGTGAATCCTCGATGTGGATCGGGGCGATCTCGCGGTCAGGCGCCGCGGTCATCAGTTGCCACAGGCTCACCGCGCCGTAGAGGAAACCCGCCCGCGTCGAAGCAGTCACCCGTGCGCCGGAGGCGTCCACATCCAGCAAATATGCTTCAGCCGCCAAACCGGGCCGCCGTATAAAGCGGATCGCCGGCAACCCGCTTTGATCGGAACCTTGCGACGAGAAATGCCGAAAGCCCGACCGGCGCGCGAGGTCCGCGAGATAACGCGCAACTCCTGCAGCATCCCTATCCTTGCCAACGACCAGGATCGCGCCCTTGTTCAGCCGAAGGGGAGGGCCGGGCCGCTCGACCGATCGCAGCGGACGTGGCGTGATCTGCGGTTCGGCCGCAAATGCCGGCAGAGCTGTCAGCGCGCAGACGATCATGGAAGCCGTCCGCAGGATGCTATGCATCGCTCACCACGCTCGCTGCCGCTCTTGTGGCCGCATCGCTCTCGCCAGCGATCCATGTCTCCAATACTTTAAGGCCGTCGTCGAGCAGCACGAGATCGGCAGAGAGACCAGGAGCGATCCGGCCCATCTCGCGATCGAGGCCGAGAAACGACGCGGGCGCTCCACTTGCCATCACCGATGCCGTTGCAAGGTCCAGTCCAAGCATCTCGACGGCATTCCGAACCGCGGTGGCCATGTCGAGATCCGATCCCGCCAACCGTCCCTCCGCGTCGTAGCATGCGCCATCGCGCACGCTGATCGGCTTCCCTTGCAGCACAAACCCGGAGCGATTGCCGCCGACGCACGGCATGGCATCGCTGACTAGCACGAACCGATCGAGCCGGTGGGAGCGGAGCGCCAAGCGAAGCACCACCGGATCGACGTGGCGGCCGTCGACGATGATCCCACACCAGGCGTCGCTTTCCAGCGCCGCACCAACGACGCCAGGCTCTCGACTGGTGAGCGGCGACATCGCATTGAACAGGTGCGTGACGCCGGTGAATCCATGCGCGAAGGCCGCGCACATTCGGGTGTAGCTCGCGTCCGTATGGCCGGCCGCCAGGACCACGCCTGCTGCCGCCAGCTGCTGCACCGCTTCATCATCGACCATTTCCGGAGCGAGAGTCGCAAGTACCCGGCCGCCACCCCAGTCCCGAGCAAGAAGCTCGACGGCGGTCCGGTCGAGCGGCCGGAAGTGCTCGGATTCGTGAATGCCTTGGCGGCGATAACTGATGAATGGCCCCTCGATGTGCGCGCCGAGAACGCCGGGGACGCCACCTGCGCGGGCTTCAGCCATCGCGGAGAGCGCTTGCTCCATAATAGCGAGGTCGTCGCTGATTAGCGTTGGCAGGAAGCCCGTTGTTCCGAACCGTCGGTGCGCCGCGCCAATCCGAGCAATGGTCTCGGCAGTTGGCGCGTCGTTGAAGAGCACGTCGCCCCCGCCATTGACCTGAGTATCGATAAACCCAGGCAGGAGGAGCGCGCCGTCGAGGTCACGCTGCTCGACGTCGTCGCTCAGTCTATCTTCTGCAGTGACGGTGGCAATTCGGCCATCGACAATTTCAACTGCCAATCCGTCTGCCAGACCCTCGTCGGTCATCACCCGGCCGCCGACCAGTGCGAAGCGCTTCATAGCGTTTCCGTCACCTTCGCAAGGTACGGCGGCGCATCAGGATTGCGGCCTCGGCGCGCCGCTACTTCGTTAAGCATTCGGTAGAATGCCTGGATTTGGGCGATCGGAAGCAGCAACGGATGACAGTCGACAATTGGCAGGGCCCCTTCGCCGCGCCCGCCTACTGCCAGCACTGTCGCTCCCTGTTTTCGGAACGCTGAAACGGATTCCTCGACGCCCGTTCGCGCATCATCGTCCGGGAAAAAGGCCAGCACGGGGAAATCGCGGCCCACGAGCGTCATCGGACCGTGCTGCACTTCCGCCGTGCTGAATGCTTCGGCGTGAAGGCCGCAAGTTTCCTTGAATTTCAGCGCCGCTTCCTGGGCTATGCCGAAGTTCAGGCCACGTCCGACTACAAAGAGATGTTCGGCAGCAGCGAGTGGCTCGACCGCGTCTGACCAATCGAGTTCCCACGCGGCAGCAAGCGTTTCGGGCAATTGATCGAGCGCTGCCAGCAGCGAAGAATCGTCTGACCATGTCGCGGTGAACTGCGCGATCGCCGTCAGGGTGGCGATGAAAGACTTGGTTGCAGCGACGCTCAGTTCGGTTCCAGCGCCCACCGGAATAATGGCCAGCGCAAGTTCCGAAAGCGGCGAGGATTCGTCGTTGACGATGGCGACGACGGTCGCTCCCGCTTCCTGTGCCGAGCGCGACGCTGCAAGCAGATCGGGACTTCGACCGGACTGGGAAATGGCAAGGACCAGCGTGCCCTCCATGTCGGGGCTGGCTCCATAGACGGAGCTTACCGACGGCGCGGACGAGGTGGTCAGCACACCTAACCGGGTCTCGAGAAGATATTGGGCGTAGGTCGCGGCATTGTCGGAGCTGCCGCGAGCAATCGTCGCTATGACCCTAGGCGGATGAGCGCGAAATCGGGCGGCAAGCTCCGTCATCAGCGGCGCATTGCGTTTGAGCTGCTCGCGGACAACCGAGGGGGACTGCCTCGCTTCCGTCACCATCAGCGTCGCACTCACCGCGCGGCGCCGATCTGGAGCTCGGCGACGAAGTCGTAGCTGTCGCCCCTATAATAGGACCGGGTGTATTCGACTGCCTGGCCGTCTTCGAGGAATCCGCGCCGCTCGATCAGAAGCCCTGGTTCTCCCGCCTCGATTCCGAGCAGTTCAGCTTGCTCTTCGTTGAATGAGACTGCGCGAAGCCGCTGAAGAGCGCGCACCGGCCGGCTGCCGGTGGCTTCCAGCGCCCGGTAAAGCGAGTCATCCACGGCGCTTTCAGAGGGCAAATATTGCGCGGGCACCGACGAGTACTCGAGTGCCATCGGAACATCGTCGGCATAGCGGATGCGGTGGAAGCGCAGCACGGCGCTGCCGGGACTGAGGCCCAGGACCATGGCTTCCTCGGGTGTTACAGCACCCGCAGCCCTCCGCAGCCAGTCGCTGCGCACGCTACGGCCGCGGGCTGCCATGTCCTCCGTGAAAGAGGTGAGCATCGAGAAGCTCTTCTCGACGCGGGCGGCGACAAAAGTGCCCGCGCCGTGACGTCTGCGTACCAGTCCCTCCTCGGCGAGAGCATCGAGCGCTTTCCGCACCGTGATTCGCGAAACGCCGATGTCGGTCGCGATGTCGCGTTCAGGGGGCAAAGCCGAGTCGCTCGCCAGCTTGTTCTCCTTGATCGCCTGACGCAGCGCATGGTGCAGCCGCTGGTATAGCGGGCCACGCGACTGCTCCCCAAGGTCACCGATCAGCTGCGAAAGTGACAAGCTTACCACTCCTTCTCAGTCGGAAGTCTCACCGAGCAGGGATGGCCCGAGCGACACCACCGAACTCAATATGCATACCAACAAAGTATTGGTATTATAAAGGCACTTTTTTGGTATTGCAGTCCACCGTAGTTTTGTGCCAGCTTGTGTCATCGGCTGAACGTTACAGGGCACCACGTATCGATCAATCTCAAAATGGTCTTTGAGTGGTATCAATCGGTTGAAGAGGGGAGCATTATGCGCAAATCAGTTTTGATCGGATCGGTAAGCATGCTTGCCATCGCAAGCCCGGCTTTGGCGCAAGTCGCGCCGGCTCCTCCGGTTCCCGACCCCAATGTTGCCGATGAAATCATTGTCACGGGCGTGCGCGCGTCACTGGAACGCGCGATCCAGGTGAAGCGGCAGGCGGATAATCACGTCGAAGTGATCTCCGCCGAAGACATCGGCAAGCTGCCGGACAAGAATGTCGCCGATGCGTTGCAGCGACTTCCGGGCCTTAATACCTCGTCGGCCGCAAGCGGGGAGGGCGGCTTCGACGAAAACGACCGTGTCAGCATCCGCGGCACGCCGCCGAGCCTGACGCAAGTGACTGTCGACGGTCACGCAGTCTCGACCGGTGACTGGTTCATCCTCGACCAATTCTCGACGGTCGGCCGAAGCACCAGCTTCAGCTTGCTGCCGTCAGAGATCGTGAGCGCCGTCGTGGTCAACAAGACCCAGGACGCTTCGCTGTTGGAAGGCGGTGTCTCAGGCTCTGTGGATCTCCGGCTCCGAAGCGCGCTCGATTTCCGGACACCCTGGGTGTTGGAGGGCTCAATCCAGGGCGCGTACAACTCCCAAAGCAAGAAGGTTAAGCCGCAGGTCAGCGCGCTGATCGGATGGCGCAACGCGGACCGCACGTTCGGGATTATCGTCCAGGGCTTCTACGAACAGCGTAGCCTCCGCCGCTACGGCCAGGAGATCCTTGGTTATTCGGCAATCACTGCGAGCAACGCCACGGGCGCTGCGATCCCCTCGCTCGTGGGCGTACAGGCGCCCACCCTGATAGGATCGGCCTACTTCCGCCAAGAGCGCACCCGCGAGGGCGGCGTGACGACGGTCAACTGGAAGCCGACCGATCAGTTTGAGCTCAAGGCGAGCGGCTTCTATTCGTTCCTCAAAGCGAGCAACGTCAACGACAACTTCCTCTACTGGGGATCGCGCGAGATCGATCGTAACGTACCCAGTAGCTACACGGTACTGAATAACACTCTTGTTGCAGCCTCTTTCCCGCTGGTCGCGCCATCGGGTCCGCATGCCGGGGAACAGATCGAAGGCATCGTTGCCGATGATATCGTTCGGCCGGGAGCAAGCGGCGAAAGCTGGTTTGCCAACTTGGACGCGACTTGGCACCCGACGTCCCAGCTGACATTCGACGGTCAAATCGGCTACACGCATGGCGTCGGCGCGACCCCGCAGTCGCCATTTTTCGAAGTCGATGCTCCCACCGGGATTTCCTACCATCCGTCAGGCAATGGCTTCGCGGTGCAAACGACGAACATCGATCCGTCGAGCCCGGTCGGTATTTCGAACGAC
>DASSIU010000217.1:0-17043 GCA_035691585.1 Sphingomicrobium sp.
CGCTGCATGCGCGAGGATTGTCTCGGCTGCGGCAAAAATGGCGGCTCGATCCGGCTTGATGCTGTCGAAAGCGCCGCTGGCGGCGAGGCTCTCGAGCTGCCTGCGGTTGAGCAGCCGCGGATCTACCCGCGCCGCGAAATCTTCAAGACTGGTGAACGGGCCGGCCCGCTCCCGCTCCTCGACCAAGGCCTCCATCGCCTTCTCGCCGACTCCCTTCAGCGCACCCAGTGCGTAGCGGACGCCATTTCCGTCCGGGCCATTTTCGACGGTGAAGAAGGCCTGACTCAGATTGATGTCCGGTTGCAGGCACTCGACGCCCCCGCGCCGCATGTCTTCGGCGAACATCGCGAGCTTGTCGGTAAGCGTGAGGTCAAAACTCATCGAAGCGGCGTAGAATTCCGCCCGATGATGCGCTTTCAGCCACGCCGTCTGATAGGTGAGCAGCGCGTAGGCCGCGGCATGGCTCTTGTTGAAGCCGTAGCCGGCGAACTTGTCGATCAAGTCGAACAGCTCGTTGGCCTTCGCTGCCGGGATGTTGTTGTGTGTTGCGCAGCCGTCCACGAAGGTCGCGCGCTGCGCGTCCATCTCCGACTTGATCTTTTTACCCATCGCTCGCCGTAGCAGGTCCGCGCTGCCTAGCGAGTAGCCTGCGAGGACCAGTGCCGCCTGCATCACCTGCTCCTGGTAGACGAAGATCCCGTAGGTTTCCTTGAGGATGCCTTCGAGCAGCGGATGCGGATAGTGGATGGCTTCCTGGCCGTTCTTGCGCCGGCCGAACATCGGGATGTTGTCCATCGGGCCCGGACGATAGAGCGCGTTGAGCGCGATAATGTCTCCGAACACGGTCGGTTTGACGGCTGAAAGGGTGCGCCGCATGCCTTCGGATTCGACCTGGAATACCCCGACAGTGTCACCCCGCTGGAGCAGCTCGAACACGTCGGGGTCGTCCCACGGGAGCGCAGCAAGATCGATCTCGACACCCTGTTCCCGGAGCAAGCGCTCGCTTTCCTTGAGGACAGACAGCGTCTTGAGCCCAAGGAAGTCGAATTTCACCAGGCCCGCCGCCTCGACATATTTCATGTCGAACTGGGTGACCGGCATGTCGGAGCGTGGATCGCGGTAGAGCGGGACAAGCTCATCGAGCGGGCGATCCCCGATGACCACGCCGGCGGCGTGGGTCGAGGCGTGGCGAGGCAATCCCTCCAGCTTCATCGCCAAATCGAAGAGCCGCTTGACGTCGGCGTTGCGGTACTCGGCGGCAACTTCTGTGACTCCGTTGAGCGAGCGCTCCAGAGTCCACGGATCGGTTGGATGATTGGGGATCAGCTTGGCGAGTCGGTCGACCTGGCCGTAACTCATTTGCAGGACGCGGCCGGTGTCCTTGAGCACCGCTCGCGCTTTCAGTCGGCCGAACGTAATGATCTGCGCAACCCGGTCGCGTCCATACTTTCCCTGGACGTAGGTGATCACCTTGTCGCGATGCGTTTCGCAGAAGTCGATGTCGAAATCCGGCATCGACACGCGTTCGGGATTAAGGAACCGCTCGAACAGGAGGCCCAGCGCGATCGGATCAAGGTCGGTGATGGTCAGCGCCCAGGCGACGACGGAGCCCGCGCCCGAGCCGCGACCGGGACCGACCGGGATGTCATTGGCCTTGGCCCATTTGATGAAATCCGCGACGATCAGGAAATAGCTGGCGAAGCCCATGCCTGTGATGATCTCGAGCTCGTAGTGGAGCCGCTCGACATAGTTCTGGCGCTCCTCGGGAGCGCGGCCCGCCAGCCGTACATCTAAACCTGCCTGTGCGTCGCGACGCAGCTGCTCGTCCTCGTGGTTGCTGAGCCTCGGCAGGATTGGCTTGCGCTGGGGGGCGGCAACCGCGCAGCGCCGGGCGATGACGGCTGTATTGGCCAGCGCTTCCGGAAGGTCGGCAAAGAGCTCCTCCATCGCTGTCCCGTCCTTGAGCCAAGCGTCTGGGGAGGAGCTCGCGCGGTCGGCGCTCTCGACATAAGCCGAGTTGGCAATGCACAGCATGGCATCATGCGCTGCGTGGAAGCTGGGGTCTGAATAGGAGGCGGGATTGGTGGCAACGAGCGGCAAATCCCTTGCGTAGGCGAGATCGATGAGCACCGCCTCGGCCGCTTCCTCGATCGGGTGATTGCGCCGCGATAGCTCGACGTAGAGGCGGTCGGGGAAGAGTCGCTGAAGCTGGTCGAGGTAGGTCTCCGCCTTCGTCTGCTGGCCATCTGCGATCAGCCGCGCGAGCGCGCCTTCACCTCCTCCGGTAAGCGCTATGAGGCCTTCGCTGAGGCTCTCGAGCCGCGCGAACTCGACATGCGGATCCTGCTCGATCGGACGATCGAGATGGGCCGAAGACACCAGCTTGCAAAGATTTGCATAGCCGGTGTCGTCCTTGGCGAGCAGCGCCAGCCAGTCGATCCCGTTTGGTCCGCCGATCTCCTCCGGTCTGGCTACCGCCAGCATTGCGCCGACGATTGGCTGCACGCCTTTGGAGAAACATGCTTCGCTGAAGGGCATCACGCCGTAGAGGCCGTTGCGGTCCGCGAGCGCGACCGCGGGGAAGCCGAGCTTTGCCGATCGCTCGGCGATGGTCTTGGGCTCCATTGCTCCTTCGAGCATGGTGAAGCACGAAAAGACGCGAAGCGGAACGAACGGCTGAGTCACGTCCAAACTATGGGATGATCGCCCGCATCAAGGAAGGCAATCGAAGGCACTTATCCCCGAAAAATCACTGGGGCGGCTGCCATCGATCTTCGATAATATCGTGAATTTCGCGAATGCGCCCGACATAGGCGTCGGCGATGCACTTCCGGTCGGGGCAACGGTCCCGATAGGCGTAGAATCGCCTCGCCGTGTCCCTCAGAAGCACGCGCTGCTCGGGTGCGGCAACCGCGAACGCACGGCCGTATTGCGAAGCCATGTTGCGATCGAGGGCGGCCAATCCGGGATCGGCACAGACTGCAACCTCACCCCTTGATCGTGCACCGGCGCAATCAAAGCTCGGCGTGGCCGCGCTGGATTGCGATGGTGCCGGCGCCGCTTGAACTTCGTTCGATGGGGCAGTTTCAGGCGCGACTCCATTCGCTTCTACCGGTGCCGGGCGTTGCGTCGCGGGCTGCTCGACGCGCGCAAGGGTCGCGAGCGGGGTAATGATGGCATCGGCGTTGCGCAGAAGCACCACGGTTCCCGTTTTGTCGGCGGCTTGCTGCACCGTATAATCAACGTCGGACACCAGCGTTCGCCTTCCTCCCGCGGCCGCAACTCCGGGCGGAAGATCGAGCGACAGGGAGCCGGAGCAATTGACGGCTCCGGTCGAACTATCCTCGCCCTCCATCACCGGATTTTCCATCCGGACGACCGCATAGGCGCTAAGGCGGTCGTATGCGGCCTGGTCGCTTCCGCGAAGCTGCGCGGCGCGCCGGAACAGCTCCGTCTTGATCAGATCGTAGGTTGCCGCGCTTGCGCACTGCTTCTCGCGTGCCGGTACGATCTCATTGGAAACTTGCGCATTGGTGAGCTTGTCTTGGTTTCCACCCCGGCTTCTTGCGAAATAGCCGACGAGCATCGCGAGCAGGATCAATCCCGCGATCAGGCCGATCATCGTCCAGTTCGTTCGCCGAACCGGCTGATCGCCTTCGCGGGGCTCGCTCATCCAAGGCGCCCTTCGTGGAGCCTCACTACCCGATCCATCCGCGCCGCCAGGCGCTCGTTGTGCGTGGCAACCAGCGCAGCGCTACCCTCTTCCCTCACCAGCGTCAGGAACTGGGCCAAGACCGCGTCGGCGGTATGCTCGTCCAGATTGCCCGTGGGCTCGTCGGCGAGAACTAGCGGCGGCTTATTGGCCAGCGCGCGGGCGACCGCGACGCGCTGCTGCTCGCCGCCCGAGAGCTTGGAGGGACGGTGTTCGAGCCGCTCCGATAACCCGAGAAGGCCGAGCAATTGCTCGGCCCGCAACCTGGCTTCCTCAGCACCGCGCCCTTTGATCAGCTGGGGCAACATCACGTTCTCGCGCGCGTCGAAGTCGGGGAGCAAGTGGTGGAATTGATAGACAAAGCCGAGCGCATCGCGGCGAAGGTCGGTTCGATCGGCTCCGTTGAGCTTCGCCGCCTCTTGCCCATTGATTCGGATTGACCCCGAAAATCCTCCCTCGAGAAGGCCCACCGCTTGCAGGAGGGTCGACTTACCCGAGCCTGAAGGGCCCAGCAGACCGACGATTTCACCCGGGGCGATCGCTAGGTCGACGCCGCGCAGGACCTCGATGGTGACGCCGGCCTGGACAAAGCTGCGTTTGAGCCCTCGAGTCTCGAGGACGGGCTCACTCATACCGAAGCACCTCGACCGGGTCGGTGCTCGCTGCCTTGCGCGCCGGGAACAACGTCGCGGGGAAGGTCAGGACGACGGTCACAATGATGATCGCGGCGACCTCGAACGGGTCGGTCTTGGACGGCAGATCGGTGAGAAAGCGCACCGAAGGATCCCAGAGGTTCGCTCCGGTGACGTACTGAATCCCGTTCACCACGCCCTGTCGGAAATAAAGGAAGATGACGGCAAGGATGATGCCGATGATGATTCCAACCCCGCCGATCGATAGTCCCACCGTCATGAAGATGCGCAGTACGGCGCGGCGCGTGGCACCCATGGTCCGGAGGATCGCGATGTCGCGTGTCTTGGACCGGACCAGCATGATCAGCGAGGAGGCGATGTTGAACGCCGCGACGAGGATGATGAGGCAAAGGACCACGAACATCGCGACGCGCTCGACCTCCAGCGCCTGGAACAGCGCGGAGTTCATCTGCCGCCAGTCAATGACGACGCCCCTTCCCTGGATCAGCTTGCGCAGAGGCGCGATGATGTCCTGCACCTTGTCGGGATTGGTCGTCTGGATTTCGACCTCCTGGACCTTGTCGCCCATGAGGAGCAGTTCCTGCGCGTCCTGCATCGGCATGACCACGAAGGCCTTGTCGTAATCGTAGACGCCAACCTCGAAGACGGCTCCCACCGTATAGGTGACCTCGCGCGGGACGGTGCCGACCACGGTCGACCGGCCTTCTGGGTTCCACAGGGTGATCTGGCTTCCAGGATAGGCCCCGAGCGTATCGGCAAGCCGCGAGCCGAGCGCGACCTTGCCGCTCCCCGGCGTGATCGAACGCATGTCGCCCGCAAGGACGTTGCCCATGATCGTTTTGTTGCCTCGGATGTCCTCAACGCGCATGCCACGGACGATCACGCCCTCGAAGCGTCCGTTCGCAGTGGCCATCAGCGGTGTTTCAATCAGCGGCACGGCTGAGGTGATGCCAGGGGTTTTTCGAGCCTCCTCCGCGATCTGCTGCCAATTCGAGAGCTGGCCGTCGTAGCCCTGGACGATTGCGTGCCCGTTGAGGCCAACGATCTTGTCGAACAGCTCGGCGCGGAACCCGTTCATCACGCTCATCACGATGATTAGCGCGGCAACTCCCAGCGCGACGGCGCCGACGCTGAATCCGGCGACAAGGAAAATAAACCCCTCGCCCCGGTGCGGCAGCAGGTAGCGCCGCGCGAGCATGCGCTCGTAACCCGACAGGATCATTCGGTCAGTCTCGCCAGTGCGCTTTCGATGCTGAGTTCCTGGCGCTCTCCCGTTGAACGGCGCTTTAACTCGACCGTGCCGGCGGCGACCCCGCGGGGGCCGACGATGACCTGCCAAGGTAGGCCGATCAAATCCATCGAGCCGAGCTTCACCCCGCCGCGCTCGTCGCGGTCGTCGTACAGCGTCTCGATGTCCGACCCCCGAAGCGCTTCGTAAATCGATTCCGCAGAGGCGAGGGTCGCTTGGTCATCGGCACGCATCGTGACCAGCCCCACGCGCCAGGGCGCGACGGCGTCCGGCCAGACAATGCCCGCATCGTCATGGCTTGCCTCGATGATCGCGCCGACGAGGCGTGACACGCCAACGCCGTAGCTGCCCATCATCGGAGTGACAGGACGACCGTCGGTTCCAGACACCCGTAGCCCCATCGGTCCGGAGTATTTGTCGCCGAAATAAAAGATGTGGCCGACCTCAATTCCTCGGCCCGTGCGCCGCTTTGCCTCGGGCACGAGCTCCCACCTGGCCACGTCGTGGGTCTCGTCGGTCGCAGCGTAGGTCGAGCTCACCTGGTCGAACAATCCCTGGAGCCCATCGGCATCGTCGTAGCGCAGATCATCGCGGTTCCAATCGATCTCCTCGAACGCCGAATCGTAGAACACCTCGCTCTCGCCAGTTGGAGCGAGGACGATGAACTCGTGGCTGAGATCGCCGCCGATCGGCCCGGGGTCCGCCTTCATCGGCACCGCCTGGATGCCCATCCGCTGGAACGTTCGCAGATAGGCCAGCAACTGAGTGTAATAGCTCTGCCGCGCCCCCGCCTCGTCGAGGTCGAAGCTGTAGGCGTCCTTCATCAGGAACTCGCGGCCGCGCATCACCCCGAAGCGAGGCCGAACCTCGTCGCGGAACTTCCACTGGATGTGGTAGAGCATGCGCGGCAAGTCGCGGTAGCTCTTCGCCTCGTCGCGGAAGAGCGTGGTGATCATCTCTTCGTTGGTAGGTCCGTAGAGCATCTCGCGATCATGGCGATCGCGGATGCGCAGCATTTCCGGACCATAGGCGTCGTATCGACCACTTTCGCGCCAAAGATCCGCCGACTGGAGCGTCGGCATCAGCAGCTCCTGTGCGCCCGCGCGATCCTGCTCTTCGCGGACGATCTGCTCGATCTTCTTGAGCACTCGAAAGCCGAGCGGCAGCCACGCGTAGATCCCCGCGGCCGTCTGACGAACGAGTCCGGCGCGCAGCATCAGCTTGTGGCTGACGATCTGGGCGTCCGACGGGCTTTCCTTGAGCACTGGAAGAAAGGCGCGCGACCATCGCATGGCGCGGGCTCTACGGGGCGCGCCAACGGCTGGCAACCGGACGGGTTGGCTTTCGATATGTGGCAGCGCTGACACAGGCGTGGGGAAAGTGACACCGTCCCAACGAAGCCGCGTGACAGCCGTCTGGCGCGGTCCTACTCAACAGCCGTCCGAACGCACTGGCCCTTGGGTCGGGTTCGGGAACGCGGCGGCGACTGGGGACGTCGACGCGACACATCCAAGGGGGCTGACGAGCAATCGTCACGCAGGGCGCCCGGATCGCTGGTCGATCCGGGCGTTTGCATTAGGTACGCGGCATCGGCAAGTAATACGTTAGCCTTCAGCGGGTCGTTGGTTTCGCGCGGGTTTCGGCCTATGAGGCGCCGGTGATTTCATGCTCACGAAAGGGGTTGCGGCAATGGCCAGGAATGTTGGAGCAGCGGATTGCGTCGTTCGGATTGTCGTAGGTCTTGGACTAGGCGTCATCATCTATCTTGGAGTCCTGCCCCGGGTCGGGGCGATCGTGGCGGGCGTCATCGCCGCCTATCTCTTGCTCACGGGCATCTTGGGCAGATGTCTCATCTACAAGGCCGCCGACATCGACACGAGCATCCAGGAGCAGCCCTACTCGACGACTGACGATCGCGCGGGCTTCTAACAGACAGCTCCATCGAGCTTGCCTTCGGTGATTTACCCGGCAGCCGTCGGTCACCGGAGGCACGTCAATGAGCGAAGCCAAGCGCAACAAGGCAACCGATCTCGTCGAGGCCGGCCGTCGCAAAGAATGGCGCGGCCGACTGGTCAACGTTCCCGTTGAGCGGGCATCGACCATCCTCTTCGACGACGTTTCGGAGATGGATTCGAGCCGGCCTGGCCTGGGCACCTACCGCTACGGGCTCCAAGGCACTGCCACCCATTGGGCGCTTGCCGAGGCTCTCACATCCCTCGAGCCGGGCGCCGCCGGCACGGTGCTCTATCCTTCGGGGCTGGCAGCCATCGCCGGGCCGTTGCTGGCACTGCTTTCGCCCGCCGACGAGTTGCTGGCGCCGGACAATGTCTACGGGCCGACGCGGAAATTCTGCGATACCATCCTGAAGCGCTTCGGAGTCACGACGCGCTATTACGATCCGCTTATCGGAGGACGCATTGCCGAGTTGATTGGCGGGAGCACTCGCGCAATTCTGCTGGAAAGCCCCGGTTCGCTGACCATGGAAGTGCAGGACGTTCCCGCGATCTGCGCCATCGCGCGCAAACGAGGGATTGCCACGCTGCTCGACAACACGTGGGCCACTCCCCTCTTCTTTCCCGCGCTCGCTGCTGGGGTGGATGTCAGCATGCTTGCGGCTACCAAATATGTCGGCGGCCACGCCGACGTCATGCTCGGCGCCGCGACGGCGACCGAGCCATATTTCGAACGCATTCAGACGACGGCCTGGGACCTGGGATTTGCGACCTCACCCGATGATGCATGGCTCGGCTCACGCGGGCTGAGAACCATGGCGGTTAGGCTGAAGCAGCACGAGCAAAATGGGCTCAGGGTCGCGCAGTGGCTGAAAGGACGGGCCGAAGTCGGGCGGGTGCTCCATCCTGCCCTCCCCGACTGCCCGGGACACGAATGTTGGACGCGTGACTTCAAGGGCTCGTCCGGTCTGTTCTCATTCGAGCTCAAAGGTGCGGACAAGAGCCAGCGCGCGGCATTCGTCGATGCGCTCAAGCTATTTGGAATCGGCTATAGTTGGGGCGGCTACGAGAGCCTGGCGATCCCGGCCGATCCGCATCGCACCGTTTCACTAGCTCCGGCCGAGAACCTCGTGCGGCTGCACATCGGCCTTGAGGATCCCGACGATTTGATTGCCGATCTCGCGGCCGCCTTCGATCAGGCGGGGCGCTCGCCGTAGACATTGCCTGCGCTGCTGTACCGGCAGACCAGGAATTCCTCGTCTTTGCCGACCGCGGTGGCGCAGCCGACTTGCCGCGTCTCGCGCCAGATCATCTGGGTGTAGTGGCCGACATTCTCGACGTCGCCCGAACGGCTGTTGTTGGGGAAGATGCCTGGGCGATAGTCCTTCTTTTCCGCGCCCCACAAGCCAACCATCGATTCCGGCGAATAAGCACGCGGGGTTCCCGCCCACAGGTTCTCGCCCTCCGGTGCTTGCCCCGGTTGGTCGGGGGAATGCTCGAAGCGTCCGCTCGCGGCGAGATTGTTCGCCCACGTCCTGGCTTCGGACGCGAGCTGATCGTTCCAGGCGAGAGGCGGAACGCCGATGCCGGCGCGCTCGACGTTTTGCGCGGCCAGCAGGCGCTCGTTGAAGTTCGCGCGCCACACCGTTCCGCCCATCAGCAACGGGCTCGCGGCGACGAGTGCGACCGCCAAGATCGGCCGCGCGGTCGTAAATTGGGCGAAGCGCTTCATCCGAGCGCGTGCGTAGGCCCGCGGTGCTTGGGCTCGCGTTATCGATCATGGTTAAGGCCGCGGTTAGGATATTCTCTTTGGCGTGGGGGGAACGACAACAACCTCATCCCCGACATGCGTGGCATCGAACAAGCGCCGCGCGAAGTCCAACGGAACGCCGATGCAGCCATGAGTCGCCGCTCCCCAGCGGACGGCGCTGCCGTGAATCGATACGCCGTCATTTGTCAGCCGCAGGGTGAAGGGCATTTCCGCATCGTAGAGCGATGAACGGTGCGCGCGAGCTTTGCCGAGAATATGCAGCTTGCCGACCGGCGTCTGCTTGTTGTCGCCTCCGTAGACGATGACGGCGGTGCCGATCTCATCGCCGGCGCGGAAAATGGAGATGATCTGGGAGCCAAGGTCCACGCGAACCCAGGTCGGCCCGCTTGGAACCGAGGCGTCGTTCCACACGTAATCGCCGAACTGCATTCGGGACGGAACGGCGAGCAGCGACCTGATCGGTCTGTCGATAATGCCGCTTGCGAGCGCCTGCTCGACCTGAGCCTTCGAAAGGAACACCCTCCTCCGCTGGACGGGCGGCACCCTGAGGCGGGTGGAAAGCACGGCATTGGGCCGCGGCGCCGATGCGCGAGCGACGGGCCGCCAAGTCACCGCCAGTGTCCCGCCGAGCACGACCGCGCAGGCGATGGCTACCCCCGCCAGTTTCATTCGGCGGTCGCCGACCCCCTGCTCCGCTTGACGATTTGGGCCGTGACCATGAGGCCAATCAGCATCATTGCCCAGGTACCTGGCTCCGGTACCGAAGGAGTTGGCGAGCCGGGGATGACCGGCGGCGACGGCGTGTTGATCGGCGGTACGATGAGCCCCCCTCCTCCGGGCGGCGTCGTGATCGCCGGGAATCCGCCAGGGATCCCAGGAATTGGCGTCGCAGCTGGAATGAGCGCCGGAGAACCGAGCAGTTCGAACGACGGCGACGGGGTGAACGGCGGAGCGAATAGAGGCGCGCCCTCCACCGGCCCGACGATATTGGCGAGCGTCTCGGGCACAGCCGGGCGCACCTTCGCCAGCGCTCGCTCGTGCGGAGCCGGATGTCGCTTCATTTTCAGCGAGGCCAACTCGCCCCCAGGTCGCTCGCCTGGAGAACGAGCGGCCATCAGGGCAGCAACCGTGTCGAATCCGGCCATGCCGTGCCTGGCCGCGTTGCCGATGGCGTGCTCAACGTCCGGCCGCGACCACGTCGCGAGGCCAACCGCCACCGCAACGGAGAGAAGCGCCGCCCCGGCGGCGGTTCGCGGATCTTTCAGAACGGCAATGGCGCTCGCTGCAGCGCTCATTGCGCGATTACCGAAGGTCGATGGGCGTCAGTTACCGGGCGCGAGGAACCGCGCTGCCGCGCCTTGAAGGCGGTAAAAACGATCAGCGCATTGAACATCCTTGCCCCGGATCAACGTCGTTACCTTATCGTTAACTCTTTATGAATGAATTGGTTTCGAGCAACCGACTGAGTGCCCGCTGTTGAAGAAATCTGGGGATGAAACAGCAGTTGCGCCTGTCGACGATCCGCTGCGCAAGGATGTCGAGGCGAATGGTAGCGGAGGAGGGACTTGAACCCCCGACACGCGGATTATGATTCCGCTGCTCTAACCAGCTGAGCTACTCCGCCCCAAGGCTTGAAAACCGCCCGCATTGAGGGCGATGGAGGCGCGGCATATAGGTGCGTGCCGCGGACCGGTCAACGCGAGGAACCGCTTACGGCTGCTCACGTTGAGCCGGCAGCAAGCCGAGGTTTTGATGGACCCCTTAACGCCGCTCGATACCCTTTGCCGAATCATCCTGAGAGCGCGAGAATATGAGGCGCAGACCGCCAGCGACTATAGTCCTGGCGAGGACCCCGACAATGTCGACGACGAGCAGGAGGGCACCCTCTCCGTGCTCGAGGATGACATCAACACCAGCGTCGAGGAAGAACTTAAGGCCGTCTTCGAAGATCTCGGTGAAGACCAGCTCGCCGAGGTGATCGCCTTCTGCTGGGTCGGCCAGGGTACGTACGAGGCGGCCGACTGGGACGAGGCGATGCAGGAAGCGCAGGACCTCGTTGGCGAAAGCAGTGAAGAGGCGATCGGCGAGCTGATGGACCAGCCGATGCTGGCGTCGGTGCTGGACTCGGGTCTCGCCGCGTTCGATCTTAGCTGCGACGGGATCGGCGAAGTGTCCTAGCGGCCGCGGAACGCGTAGGTCACCAGTCTCTCCCACGGGCCATCGATGTATCGATGCAGTCCCAAGCCGCGGATTTCCAATGGCTGCGGACAAAAACCCTGCTCGATCTCGATCATCAGCGCACGCGCTTCCTTGGCCGAAACCTTGTTCTGGATCGTGACGTGCGGCCGCCATCCGTCTGAATCCTGCGCGCTGAGCAGGCCGTGGAAGTCATCCGCGAGCCGAGACCGAATCCCATCGAGTTGCGGCGACACGACGCGGTAGGCGACCCCGCCGCCAAGGTTCATCAGGCCCTCGATGGATGCTTGCGGCGGCTCCGCTGAGACGGTGCGCGACAGCGAGGACCGCACCTCCCGCTCGGCAGACGGCGGCAAGGCGTGGAAGATCGTCAGGTGCGCCGGAACTCGGTTGCGCTCCGGCGGATAATGCGCGCGACGGAGGCGATCGAGCCACGCCAAATCGTTTGCGCCAATCTCGGCGGTGACGATCAGTGCGCCGGCCATTGATCTCGTGGCAGGTCGTGGAGACTTTCAAATTCCTTTGCAGTCATGCCCGCGACCAGCCTTTCCCCTTCGATTGCTGCCTGATGCCAGGGCAGCCGGCGAAGCGTTTCGCCAACGCCCGCAAGACCGCCTACGGAAACGACGACGTAACTCAGGCGGCCGCTGGAGCAGCCAGCCATCGCATCGACGCAGCGCCCGACCTCCGCCCCACCGCTCACGACTGAGGCATGCGAGAGGAGCGAAACCGGGAACAGCGCCTCCCCGGGCGTGTGTTCGCTGCGTTCGGCGGCGGCGCGCGCCCCTTCTTCGACCTCGGTCTGCCGCCCCAGCCAGCGCCAGACTCCGAAAATGTCCAGAATCGTGAGCACGACGTTGGTCCACAGCAGCGCCGGCTGGTGGCTCATTGAACCGACGGCGATCCAGCACAGCGCCCCCACCGTGAACAGGACGAAGCCATAACCGGTTATGCGGGATCCCAGATTGGCGGCGGTCAGTGAGGCGGCGATGACGGTGGCGACGGTCGCCGCCCAGGAGATGGTTTCAGCCATGCCCGGCGGAATGCGCGGGGCTTGCCGATGGTTCAGATTTCGACCTGGCTGCCGAGTTCGACGACGCGATTGGTCGGAAGCTTGAAGAACTCCATCGCGCTTTCCGCGTTACGAAGCATCCACGCGAACAATTTCTCGCGCCAGATCGCCATTCCCGGCCGCGACGAGGCAAGCAAGGTTTGGCGGGCGAGGAAGAAGCTCGTGTCCATCATCCGGCACTGCGAGCCGATATCCTTCAGCTGCGCCAAGGCGGCAGGCACGTCGATTTCCTCCATGAAACCATATCGCAGCAAGACGCGATAGAAACCCGAGCCGTAGTCCTTGGTCTCCAGCCGCTTCTCGGGGGTCACATACGGCACGTCCTCGATCCGCACCGTCAACAGGATGACCCGCTCGTGGAGCACCTTGTTGTGCTTGAGATTGTGCAGCAGCGCATGCGGCACGCCGGTCGCCGAGCTGGTCATGAATACCGCTGTCCCGGGCACCCGCGCCGCGCTCGGCGCCGCCGACTTGATGAAAATCTCCATCGGCAGGCTCGCCTCATTCATCCGGCTGATCATCAGCTGCCGGCCCTTGGCCCAGGTGGTCAGCAGCGTGAAAGCGATCGCGCCGACCAGCAGCGGGAACCAGCCTCCTGCCGGGATCTTGGTCAGGTTCGAGCTGAAGTAGCCGAGATCGACCGCGAAGAAGAGGATCAGGAGTGCGCCGGCGAGAATTCGGTTCCACTTCCACATGGTGATCAGCACCACCGCGATCAGCACGGTATCGATCAGCATCGCGCCCGTGACCGCGATCCCGTACGCGGCTGCAAGGTTGGACGAGCTGCGGAAGGTGACCACCAGCAGTAGCACCATCACCATCAACGCCCAGTTGACGAGCGGGATGTAGATCTGCCCGGCCGCCGCCTCGCTGGTGTGGGTGATCCTGAGCCGCGGGACGAAACCGAGCTGGATTGCCTGCTGCGTGACCGAGAAAGCGCCGGAAATCACCGCCTGGCTAGCGATGATCGTCGCGGCCGTCGCGAGCAGCACTAGCGGAAGGCGCCACGCATCCGAAGCGAGATAGAAGAACGGATCGCGGACCGCGGTTCCGACTTGCCCGGCGGGTAGCGAAAGAAGCATCGCTCCCTGCCCCATGTAGTTCAGCAGCAAGGCGGGAAGGACGAAGTAAAGCCACGCAACCTTGATCGGGCGCCGCCCGAAATGCCCCATGTCGGCATAAAGCGCTTCCGCCCCCGTCAGGGCCAGTACGACCGAGCCCATCGCCAGGAACGCCTTGATGGGCTGCTCCAGGAAAAAGGAGGCCGCGTTGACCGGATTGATCATCGCGAGAATTACCGACGGCTTTTCCATGATGTGAAGCACGCCGAGAACCGCAAGCGCCGCGAAATAGGCCAGCATGACTGGCCCGAACATGAGGCCGACACGAGCCGTCCCGCGCGACTGGATCGCGAATAAGCCGACGAGAATTCCAAGAGCGATCGGGATGACGAAGGGCTGCAGGCCGGCGTTGACCGTCGTCAGGCCCTCGACCGCCGACAGTACCGAAATGGCCGGCGTAATCATCGAATCGCCGTAGAACAGGGCGGTCGCGAACACGCCGAGCATGACGATGCTCGTCGCCCATTTTTTCTTGCCGCTGATCGTCCTGTTGATGAGCGCGAGCAGCGCGAGGCTTCCGCCTTCGCCTTTGTTATCCGCGCGCATGATGATCATGACGTACTTGAGCGTGACGACGATCATCATCGACCAGAAGATCATCGAGAGGACGGCCTCGATATGGAACTGGTCCGGCGCCAGGGGATGATGGCCGGCGAAGGTCTCACGGAAGGAATAGATGGGCGACGTGCCGATGTCGCCGAAGACGACGCCGACAGCGCCGATCGCGAGCTTGTAGAGCGGCCCCTGCGCATGGCCGTGCGCAGCCGAAGGGTCGTGCGGGGCCTCGGCGACTGCGGCCCCCGTCGCGGTGATGTTCATGTGCTGAGGTTCTGACTCGACAGACCGCGAACTTGCATCCCCTGTGCCGCGGCCAAGGTCCTCGGTCACAGCCGCGCTCCACTAGCACTGCCGTTCCGGCCCCGCAATCGGACGGGACAGGCGCGAAAAGCGCGTCTATAGGCCCGCGCAACCATTGAAGCGGAGCCAACGAATAAATGCGCATCGGAGTGCCAAAAGAGATCAAGGTCCACGAATACCGCGTCGGACTGACGCCTGCATCGGTCGCCGAGCTCGTCGCTCATGGGCATGAGCTGTTCGTCGAAACCAAGGCCGGAAACGGCATCGATTGCCCCGATTCCGCGTACGAGAAAGCGGGCGCGAAGATCCTGCCGGACGCGAAAGCGGTGTTCGATGCGGTCGACATGATCGTGAAGGTTAAGGAACCGCAACCGCAGGAGATTGCCCTCCTGAAGCCCAACCAGATCCTGTTCACCTATCTCCACCTGGCGGCGGACAAACCGCAGGCCGAGGGCCTGATGAAGTCGGGCGCGACGTGCATCGCTTACGAGACGGTGACCGGACGAAATGGTTCGCTGCCGCTGCTGAAGCCGATGAGCGAGGTCGCGGGCCGGATGTCCGTCCAGGTCGGCGCCCATTATCTGGAGAAGGAGCAAGGCGGCCGCGGAGTGCTGCTCGGTGGCGTTCCGGGTGTCGCGCCGGCCAAGGTGGCGATCCTTGGGGGCGGTGTTTCCGGCGTGAATGCCGCACAGATGGCCACCGGCATGCGGGCCGACGTCACGATCTACGACATCAACAACGATCGGCTGGCCGAGCTCGACATGTTCTTCTCGAGCCAGATCAAGACGGCTTATGCCTCGCGAGCTGCGATCGCGAATGCTGTGAAGGAAGCGGAGTTGGTGATTGGCGCGGTGCTCGTGCCCGGCGCGGCTGCGCCCAAGCTCGTCACTCGCGAGATGCTGAAGACGATGAAGCGCGGGTCGGTGCTGGTCGATATCGCGATCGACCAGGGCGGATGTTTCGAGACGAGCCATGCGACCACCCACGCCGATCCGGTCTACGAGGTGGACGGAATCATCCATTATTGCGTCGCCAACATGCCAGGCGCGGTCGCACGCACGAGTGCGTTTGCACTCAACAACGCCACCCTGCCCTTTGCGCTGAAGATCGCGAACCTCGGCGCCCTGGAAGCGATGCGGCAGGACTCCGACCTTGCCAGCGGGCTCAACGTCTCGGGCGGCAAGATCCGCCACCAGGCCGTCGCCGAGGCGCTCGACCTCCCTTACGAACCGGTCGCGGCCTGAGGATTTGCGGCGTTCGGCGGTCCGCTGAGCGCCGCCACGCCCTGCACCACCAGCGGCCGCCAACTCGCGTCCTTGGGAGCGGTTTTCAGCATCTGTTGCCAGACTGCGAACGCTCCGTGCCGGTCGCCGGAGCGAGCAAGGGCCAGCCCGTAGAAGAACGGCGCGGCGGGATGACCGGGTGCCATTTGCGCTGCCCGCTTGTAAGCGAGTTCCGCCGGTGGAGTGAGCCCCCGCGCATGATCGACCAGCGCGTTGCCAAGGCCGATCCACAACTGCGGATCGTCCGGATAGCGCTTCACCGCGTTCTGAAGGATGTTGACCGCGTCCTCGGTCTTGCCATCGCGCGCCAGCGCTTCGGCGATGACCAACCAGCTCTCGGCCGGCGTGAAATTGCCGAAGAACGCGTGGCGTGCATCGGCAAGCGGGAAGACGTCATGGCCCTCCTCGCCAGTTGCGGGCGCGCCGGGCAAGCTTGGGCTGCCCTGCAGCGCATAACCTGACGCCCCGAGCAGGAGCGCGGCCGCGCTCGCGGTCAGCAATCCCCCTCGAACGCCCAGCGACCAGAGGAGGGCCAGGCTCGCGAGGATAAGCAGCGATAGGACCAACCAGCCGATCATCCCCGCCTTCTCTGCCCGATACGGCGCCGAACGAACCAGAGTCCGACCAACAACAAAGCAAAGGGTGCGAGCCACAATGGCCACGCTGCGGGCTCGTCGGTCGGCTTGTAGCTGATCCAGGTGCCATAGCGCTGGACGAGCCAGCCTCGGATGGCGCTCGGTTTCTCCCCCGCGGCAATCCTGCGCCTGACCAGGTCGCGCATGTCGCCGGCAAGCTCGGCGTCGGAATCCGCGATCGATTGTCCCTGGCAGACGAGACAGCGCACTTCGGCCATCAGCGCCTCCGCCTTCGCCTCCTGCCGCGGATCGGGCAGTTGGCGGTTCGCCCAATAGGCGGGCGGGAGGCTGCTGTCGGCGAGCAGCGGTTGCGCGACCAGAATCGCGAGCAGGAAGGGCAGCCGGTTCACTTCGCCTGCTCGAGTTTCGTGAGGATCATGGGCACGTCTGAGGCTTCGATCGCCCCGATGTGCTGGTAGCGGATGATCCCCTTGCCATCGACGATGAAGCTCTCGGGCACTCCCGAGGAGCCCAAAGCAATCTGCAGCTGGCTTTGGGGGTCGCTGCCTATGCGCTCATATGGGTCACCGTTGCGCGCAAG
>DASSIU010000218.1:0-7664 GCA_035691585.1 Sphingomicrobium sp.
CGGGGATCGCGGCGATCGCGGCAGGCACGGCCGTGGGGGCCGCGACGATCGCGGTCCGCGTCGTGACCGGGGAGACCGGGGCGGCCGCGACGACCGTGGACCTCGCGGCGATCGCGGACCGAGGGGCGAAGGACGCCGCGACCGTGAACCGGGTGAAGGCGGCAATGAAGGCCCCGCGCCCGAGTTCGCTCCGGCCTTCCTGACGGGTGACGACGAATAAGCCGCTAGCCAGAGTGCTGAACAACGAAGGCCCGTGAGCGATCACGGGGCCTTTTTTGTCATCAGCCCTTTCTTAAGCTCTTTTGCGATAGGCGCTCGGAGGGCAGCTGAAAGAGCTGCTCCTGTTGCGCAACTGGCGGTTGGCAGGCGTCTAACCTTCTATTCGGCTCTCGGGGTAATCGGTGCGCTCCAGTCAATCGCTATGTCCATCCCGCGTGTGTCGCGGACGAAACCCGATGCAAACGCTGGTTTCGAACACGCAAGCCACCCAAGCGGAGGAGCCGGCGATCGAGGGCGCGATCCTTTGCTCGGCCTGCGGGTGCGTCTGGGTCCGCAATGACCTCGGGCAGGGACGGATACTGGGCACCCTTGTCCGGTCGGGACGCCGCTGCTCGTGGCGATCGGCCTATGCGAGCAACCGCTAGCAAGCGAACCGCCCTCCTTCCCGCCCGTTGCCCGCCCGCCGCGCCTCCTCTACAGCGCCGCGGGAACGCGACACTCGGGGGCCGAAGAGGCGAATGTTTTCCTGGTTTCAGCGGCTGTTGCCGCACAAGGGTGACTTCTTCGGCATGTTCGAGGCGCATTCGACGACGCTGGTCGACGCCGCCGCGGCGCTCGAGATGCTGGTGGTCGACGGAACTTCGACCGGTGAAGTGCTGCGGATCATCCGGGATGAGGAGCACCGAGCGGACGAGGTGATCCGGCAGGTGCTGACCACCGTGCGCCAGACCTTCCTGACCCCGTTCGACCGCGGTGCGATCACTTCGCTGATCGGCGCGATGGATGACGCGATCGACGAAATGCTCGCGGCCGCCCGAGCGATCGATCTCTACGAGCTTCATGAGCTTCGACCCGAAATGAAGCGGGTCGTCGCATTGATCGCCGAGGCGGCGACGGTCACCGCCGAGGCCGTTCCCTTGCTTCGCAACATCACCGGCAACGGCAACCGGTTGCACCAGTTGACCGGACGGGTGGTGGCGCTGGAGGGCGAAGCCGACGAAGTCCACGCGGCGGGCCTCAAGCGCGCATTCCAGTCGGCCCGCAGCGACCCGCTTCAGTTCGCCGTCGCGCGCGAGGTGTTCAAGAATCTCGAGCGGGTGATGGACGCGTTCGAAGACGTCGCCAACGAGATCGACGGCATCGTCATCGATCATGCCTAGCAAGGCTTGAATGTACCACATCGCGCTCCCGCTGCTCGTCGGGTTGATCGTCGTCGCGCTGGCGTTCGATTTCCTGAACGGCCTCCACGACGCCGCGAACTCCATCGCGACCGTGGTGGGTACGCGGCTGATCGGCCCGGTCGGGGCGGTCGCCTTCGCCGCCTTCTTCAACTTCGCGGCTTACTTCCTCGCGCTGCAATGGCCATCGCTGCACAAGGTAGCGAGCACGATCGGGCAGGGACTGGTTGACAAGAACATTGTCACCCCGGCGGTAGTGTTCGGAGCGCTCGTGGGGGCGATGTTCTGGAACGTCGTCACTTGGCTGAAGGGACTCCCCTCCTCCTCGAGCCACGCTCTGGTGGGCGGCATCGTCGGCGCCGGGCTTGCCCATGCCGGTTGGGGCAGCATTCAGTGGATCGGGCTCAACAAGACCCTGATCGCGATCGTCCTCTCGCCGACGCTCGGCCTCATCCTGACGATGCTGATCATGCTGGTGACCAGCTGGCTCGGGGCGCGGGCGACCGCCTCCGGCGCCGAGCGCACTTTTCGCGGCCTTCACCTAGTGTCCTCCGGCACGCTGTCGCTGAGCCACGGTCTCAACGACGCCCAAAAGACGATGGGGCTGATTACCGTCCTGCTCTATTCGACCGGCCACCTGCACGGCCATTTCGCGGTGCCCAACTGGGTCGCGCTGAGCTGCTATGTGGCGATGGGTCTTGGGACGCTGACCGGCGGCTGGCGGATCATCGAAACGATGGGAACGCGGATCACCAAGCTGTCACAGCATCAGGGCTTTTCCGCCTCGGCCGGGGCATCGGTCATGCTCTTCGTCGCATCCTATCTCGGCATCCCGGTATCGACGACGCACACCATTACCGGCTGCGTCATCGGCGCGGGCGCGGCGCGGCGCGCGTCCGCGGTGCGCTGGGGCGTCGCTGGAGACGTCGCGATCGCATGGCTCATCACCATCCCCGCTTCTGCGTTCGTTGCCGCGCTGTTCTACTGGTTGGCCAGCGGCTTCGTGGTCCGCGCGCTGGTGATCATGACCCTAATCGCCTTCTTCGCCTACTTGGCCACGGCGTGGCGGCGCCGTCGTAGCGGACTCCCGAAATCGGCTCGCCAAAGCGGTTCATCGGAAACGCACTAGCGGACAGGGTACTCCCGGCACCTCGACGGGAAACTCGAACAGCGAACCGATCAGCGGCTGCTGTGCGATTACGTCCGGCGACAGTTTCTGGCGCGCAGTGGTTGCATAGGCGGTCCTGAGATCATCATTGCCCAGTGCAATCTTGGTGATGTTCGCGACTGGGAACCGGACCGCCTCCAGTTGTTGGCCGGAGGGCGAATAGCGGCGCACCTCCCAGCCCCCGTAAAGCGCGATCCAGAGATCGCCGTTGCTGTCGATCGTGGGGCCATCGGGGTGGCCTTCGCGCGGGTCGATTCGGACCAACGGACGCGGGTTGCCGAGCAACCCATCGTCGCCGATGTCCGCGACCCCGATTGTTCCTTTGAGCGTGTCGACGAAGTAGAGGAGCTTGCCGTCGGGCGACACCGCGGGGCCGTTGGTGATGGCGATCCCGTCGAGCTGCGTGCGAGTCAGCCGGCCCTCGCCGAAGCAATAGAAAGCACCCGTCTTCGCTTTCTCGCCGCTATCCATCGTCCCGAACCATAGCCGCCCAGCCGGGTCGACGATGCCGTCGTTGAGGCGGTTGGTCGGCAGGTCAGGCTCAACCGCGACGATCAGCTCGAAGCCACCGCTGGTCTCGTCGAACCGATAGAGACCGGATTGGAGGCCGGCCACAAACCCGCCGCCCTCCGCGGGAAAGATGAACCCGACCTTTTCGGGCGAGTCCCAACTGCGCCGATCGTTCGAGGCGGGATCAAAGCGGTGAATCCGCTGCTCGTTGATATCGACGAACCACAGCGCCCGATCGCGCTCGACCCACACCGGGCCCTCACCGAGTTGAGCTTCAAGTTCCCACACGGGCATTGGACGTGCGTTCACGGTCTCGGGCTCTCCTTGCGCGATACCTTAAGCTGCCGCGCGGTTCGAAGTTCCGGGCGCGCTAGTCACGGTGGCTGGTGGAGCTGAGGGGAATCGAACCCCTGACCTCTGCAGTGCGATTGCAGCGCTCTCCCATCTGAGCTACAGCCCCGCGCCTCCAGCCAGGAAGCCGACCGATGAGGGTCGGACCGCTTGGGAAGCGGCTCCCTAGCCGCGATTTCCCCCCCGTGCAATCGCCCGTCCCGCAACCCCTTCGGCCCGCCGAAATTAAGCCGTTTCCCCTTCGTCACGACCGGAACGGCGGCAAACACCCATTCGTTTCTTCTCCTGGTTTTCGACCGGTACCTGACCGGCCTTGTTCCTTGGGAGACATTCAGATGGCATATGACCGCTTCGACACGCGGGACGCGCCACGCGAGCAGCATTCGCGATGGCAGGGCGGACGCGATTCCGACCGCAACTGGCGAGACGACGGCCGCCGCCCGGACGAGCACGGCGAACGTGGCTTCTTCGAACGCGCGGGCGATGAAGTCGCCTCCTGGTTCGGCGATGAGGATGCCGAGCGCCGCCGGCGCGAGGACGAGATGAGGGATGAACGCCAACATCGTTCCAGCGGGCGCTTCAGCAACCACGATCGAAGTCGCGACCGCGAGGAAGATCGCGATCGCGGTCGGCGCAACTGGTTCGAAACGCGCGGATCGAACGAACGTGGGGGTTTCGATGAACGCGATTACAACCCGTCGTGGAGGAGCGAATTGTCGGGTCCGGGCAACCGCGAGCGCAACTGGGACCGCGACCGGCAGTTCGATCGCAACTATCGGCCGATGACCGGGGATTATGGTCGATCGCAGCAACCTTCCGGCGCTGGCGCTTACGGTCGATCGGAACGGGATTTTGATCCGTCGCAAAGCCCGTGGGGACGGGACGAATATCGTCGCACGAGCCGCGCCGGAACGTCGGACTGGTCGGACAAGTCCCGCCACGAAGACCCGCGCTACCATGCATGGCGGCAGCGCCACATGGAGGAGATGGATCGCGACTATGATGATTATGCCCGTGAGCACCAATCGCACTTCGAAAGCGACTTTGGCGGCTGGCGCGAGCGGCGGCAGGAGAAGCGCCGCCTCCTCGGAGAGATCCGTGAGCATATGGAAGTGGTCGGGGACGATGAGAAGCATGTCGGCACGGTCGACAGGGTCGCCGGCGACCGCATCATCCTCACCAAATCCGATCCGGACAGCGGCGGTGTTCACCATTCGCTGAGCTGCTCGGATATCGGGCGGGTCGAGGGCGACCGCGTGTATCTCGATTGCTCGGCCGAAGAAGCCCAGAGAAGGTGGCGCGACGAAAGCCGCGGCCGGGCGCTGTTCGAGCGCGAAGACCAGGGCGAGATGGGCCCACGCAGCCTGAACCGAAGCTTCGAAGGCACGTACCGCTAGAGGCGGTCAACGGCTGAGCCTCCCCCTTGGACGGAGGCTGATCGAGACCCGGCGGTGCATCCCCTCACCGCCGGGTCTTTCTACTATTCCCCTCCCTAGCAGGGAGGGGCTAGTGGTGGGTTGAACGCCTGTAGCTCGCTGCGCTCGCACCCACCCCCCAACCCCTCCCTGGCAGGGAGGGGAGGAGACTTGAAGATGGCCCGCGCCTGGCATCTGAAGAGCCGCCCCAGCGGCATGCCGACACCCGACAATTTCCAGCTGGAGGAGTTCGCCCTGCCGCCGTTGGGCGACGGGCAGGTGCGGGTGCGCAACCTGTGGCTGTCGGTCGATCCGTACATGCGCGGCCGGATGAACGATGTGAAGAGCTATGTGCCTCCGTTCCAGCTCGGTGAGCCGATGGACGGCGGTGCGATCGGCGAGGTGGTCGAAAGCAAGGCCGAGGGCCTGGGGCCCGGAGATCTCGTCCAGCACATGGCAGGCTGGCGCGACGAAGCCGTCGTGCCCGCGCGGACTGCCCAAAAGCTGCCGGAGCTCGGAGTCCCGCCCGAACGCTTCCTCGGAGTTCTGGGGGTGACCGGAATGACGGCCTATTTCGGGCTGCTCGACGCCGCGAAAGCGAAGGGGGGTGACATCGTCTTCGTCTCCGCTGCCGCGGGCGCTGTCGGATCAGTTGTCGTGCAGGTCGCCAAGGCCAAGGGCATGAGCGTGATCGGGTCGGCCGGTGGAGCGCAGAAATGCGAGTTCGTCCGCTCGCTCGGCGCCGACCAGGTCGTCGACTACAAGGCGGGGCCAATCCTCAAGAGCCTTGCAGGCGCCGCTCCCGACGGCATCGATGTCTATTTCGACAATGTCGGCGGCGACCATCTCGACGCGGCGTTCGCCGTCGCCCGAAACAACGCAAGATTCGCCATTTGCGGCATGATCGAGGGCTATAACCAGCGCGAGCCGATGGCCTTCCGCTTCATCCAGCGGATCATCGCCGCGCGGATTGCCCTCAAGGGATTCATCGTATTCGATTATTTCCCGCGGATGAGCGAATTCTACGCCGAGATGGCGCCATGGATCGCGAACGGGACGGTCAAGTCGCGCGAGACCGTGGTCGAAGGACTGGATAACGCGCTCGATGCCTTTCTCGGGCTGTTCAAGGGAGAGAACACCGGCAAGATGCTGGTTAAGCTCTGAGCGACACCTAGAGCGACTGACAGGAGTCGATTGTCCCGCCCTGGTAACCGGTACGAAGCGCGTTCATGCGCTGGGCCGAGGTGCCATGGGTGAAGCTGTCGGGAACAACGACACCCTGACTCTGCTTCTGCAGCGTATCGTCGCCGATCGCCTCTGCGGCGCGCATCCCCTCCTCTATATCGCCCTGCTGCATCACCGGTTGCCCTTCGGGAGTCTTCGCATTCGCCGCCCACACGCCGGCGTAGCAATCCGCCTGCAGCTCGATCCTGACCTGGACCGCATTTCCCTGGGTTTCGCTTGACCGCGCCTGTTGCTGCTCGGCCTGGCCGAGCGTGCCGAGCAGGTCCTGCACATGATGGCCGACCTCGTGCGCTACCACATAGGCCTGCGGGAAATCGCCCGGCGAATTGAACCGGCTCGCCAGCTCGTTGAAGAATTCGGTGTCGAGATAGATGTTCTTGTCGGTCGGGCAATAGAACGGGCCCATCGCCGACTGCGCCGCACCGCAACCCGACCGGTCGGATTCCGAATAGAAGTGCAGGTTGGTCGGCGTGTACTGGATGCCCTTGGGTTGCAGGAGCGCGGTCCAGACATCCTCGGTCGAGCGGAGCACCTGGAGCGTGAAATGCTTTTCGGCCGGGTCGAGACTGCTCCTGCCTGCCGTTGCGCCGACCTGCTGAGAGGCGGGGGTATAGCTTCCACCGCCACCAAGGCCGCCGAGGGAGCTCAGCAGGAAATAGCCGATGACAAGGATGACCACGCCGCCGATTCCGAACCGGCTGGCGATCAGTGGCAACAGGCAGCCGAGCCCTCCGCCGAACCCGCCGCCACCGAGGCCAAAGCCGCCACGGCCCGTATCGTCGGTGAAATTGGTGCTTTCAGGTTCGTCGCCGAAACGCATTGAGCTCTCCCGTTGCGCGGAGCCTAATGCTTGGCAACGGGCGCCGGTTGCAATTCGTCTCGGCCCCCGCAAGTGAGCCCATAAAGGAGACTCGCTTCATGTTCCTCCAAGGCAAGGTCGCGCTGGTGACCGGCTCCACTTCGGGCATCGGCCTGGCCATTGCCAAGGCCCTCGCCGCCGAGGGCGCCAAACTGATGATCAACGGGTTTGGCGACCCCGCGGAGATTGAGCGCGAATGCGAGCGGCTCGGCGCGATCCACGACGGCGCGGACATGTCCAAGCCCCCCGAGATCGAGCGGATGATGAAGCGCTGCGCCGACGAGCTCGGCGGCCCCGATATCCTCGTCAATAATGCCGGAATCCAGCATGTCTCGCCGGTCGAGCATTTCCCGCCCGAGAAGTGGGACGCGATCATCGCGATCAACCTCTCCTCCGCCTTCCACACGACGCGGCTGGCGGTCCCTGGAATGAAGCAGAAGCGGTGGGGACGAGTGATCAACACGGCAAGCGCGCACAGCCTCGTCGCTTCGCCCAACAAGAGCGCCTATGTCGCGGCCAAGCATGGCATCGCCGGGTTCACCAAGACGATCGCGCTGGAAACGGCGCGCGACGGCATCACCGTCAACTGCATCTCGCCCGGCTATGTGTGGACCCCGCTGGTGGAGAAGCAGATCCCCGACACGATGAAGACTCGCGGCCTGACGCGCGAGCAAGTGATGAACGACGTCCTGCTCGCCGCGCAGCCGACAAAACGTTTC
>DASSIU010000219.1:0-2778 GCA_035691585.1 Sphingomicrobium sp.
GAGCGTGCCGAAGGCCAAACGCTCGCGCATGACATCTCGGTGCCCGTTGCCGCCATGCCCGCGTTCATCGTCGAAGCCTCGGCCAAGGTCGAGCAGGCCTTTCCCGGTCTCGTGGCCAGTGGCTTCGGCCACCTCGGCGACGGGAATATCCACTTTCACGTCCGGGCTGCCAGCCACGCAGCGCCCGACTGGTACGAGGCCGAAGGGGAGAAGGTTACGCGCATGGTCGACGACCTCGTCACCGACGCGGGCGGCTCGATTTCGGCCGAGCATGGGATCGGGCAATTGAAGCTCGCCGAATTCGCACGTCTCGCGCCGCCGGGCCGGATTCATGCGTTCCGAGCCATCAAACGGGCGCTCGACCCCCTCGGGATCATGAACCCCGGCAAGCTGGTCCCTTAATCCGAATTCACTTCATTGCCGCGCCAAACCGTGGAAGCGTCGGCGCGAGGAGAACTGCTTTGGTTGAACCAGCCGACGCCAAGGAGCTGATCGAAGAGGCGATCGAGGAAACTGAAAAAGTCGATCGGGCCGAGCGCGCTATTGAGACGCGCTTCCGCAACCGCGTGTCGGTTCTCGTCGGCTTGTTCGCGGTCTTGCTGGCGATCATCCACGTCGAGGCCGCGAGCAGCGCCCGCGAGAGCCTGCTGAAGACCGTCAACGCGTCGGACGCCTACAATTACATGGAAGCGAAGATTATCCGGGAGTCGTTGCTCAAGAGCCTTGCGCAGACTCCGTCCATGAACCCAGCAATTCAGGCGGGGATGCTCAAGGAGGCCGCCCGGCTACGCAATCCGGATAAGGCAGGGCACGGAATCGTCCAGCTCCAGGCGAAAGCCGACCAGCTTCGCGAAGAGGGAGAGCGGTCGGCGAAGACCGGCGAGTGGTATGAGCTGGCCGAAACGGCGATGCAGGTCGCGATCGTGCTGCTTTCAATTGCCTTGGTCGCGCGGTCCGCCGCGATCGTCGCTGGAGCCGTTTCCCTCGCCACTATCGGTGTGGTTCTCGCGGCCTCTACGGCCGCAGGCCTGCTTCTCTAGGTCCGCGTTTCTCAATCAAGAATTTACCGAATTCGGTTAGGTCCGGGTTTATGGACCAAAGCAGCCTTGCACAGAATCGGAAGTCGGGACGCTCGCCGGTGCTGTTGAGCGCGAAGGTGGATATCGACGGTGTCGGTGTCTCTGTCGTACTGCGAAACCTGTCTTCCGAGGGTGCGTTGATCGAAGGCGCGCAGCTGCCGCCCGAAGGCGCGACGACGCGCTTTAACCGCAACGAGCTCAGCGTCCAGGGTCGCATCGTATGGGTCGAGGGCCGGTTCGCAGGCATAGCGTTCGACCGCCGCCTCGAGCGCGAAGAGATGCTTCGGCAGGTGCCCCCTCCGCGCCAGCGTGTCGAGCCGCAGTTTCGTCGGCCGGGCCTCGCCTGCCGCCCACTGAGCGAAGCCGACCGCCAGATGATCCAGCTGTGGGCGGTGCCGACGCCGTTCCGCGACCAATAATTGGCGCGCCCGGTAGGATTCGAACCTACGACCTCAAGCTTAGAAGGCTCGTGCTCTATCCAACTGAGCTACGGGCGCGCACTCGGGTGAACTAACCGCAATTGACGGAACAAGGAACCGCGCTACGCCTCTTCCTCCATGAGCAGGGAGGGGATCAGGCAGGTCGAAGCGCGCGAGCTCCGCGGCGCGCAGTTCCGTTATTTCGACTTCGTCATGGTCGCGATGGTCGTCGTGCTGCTTCTGTCGAACGTAATCGGTGCGGAGAAACGATCGTTCGTCAATCTGCCGGGCATCGGTCCGTGGCCGTTCGGCGCAGGCATCCTGTTCTTCCCCATCTCGTATCTGATCGATGACGTTCTGACGGAGGTGTACGGCTACGCCCGCGCCCGGCGGGCGATCTGGGCAGGGTTTGCGGCGCTGGCGTTCATGGCCTTGATGGAATGGACCGTGGTCCATCTGCCGGTCGCTTCGGGATGGACCGGCCAGGAAGCCTACGAGCGCGTGTTCGGCTCGGGCTGGCGGATCATCGTCGCCTCGATGAGCGCGTTCTTCGTCGGCGACTTCATCGAATCGGCGGTCATGGCGAAGCTCAAGATCTGGAGCCAGGGTCGTCACCTGTGGATGCGCTTCTGGGGAAGCACGATCGTCGGCGAGGGCATCGACAGCCTGATTTTCTATCCACTCGCCTTCTACGGGATGGCGGACTGGCCGGTAAGCGCGCTTGGCGAAGTGATGCTGAGCCAGTTCATCCTCAAGGTCAGCTGGGAAGTGCTTCTCACTCCCGTCACCTATGCGGCTGTCGGCTGGCTGAAGCGCCGGGAAGGCGTCGACGTCTATGACATCGGCACCAACTTCACGCCGTTCACCGCCAAGGTCTAGGCGTTCACCGTTTCCAGCAGGCCCTCGAATAGACGACGTCCGTCGGTCCGGCCATGCGCCGGCTCGAATGCCCGCTCCGGGTGCGGCATTAACCCCAGCACGTTACCGGCATCGTTGAGGATTCCCGCAATGCGGCGCGCCGATCCGTTCACCTCGTCGAGATAGCGGAACGCGATCCGTCCCTCGCCCTCGAGGCGATCGAGTGTCGCTTCATCCGCCTGGTAGTTGCCGTCGTGGTGAGCGACCGGGAATGCAATTTCCTCGCCCGCCTCATATTGCGCGGTGAACAGGCTTTGGCTGTCCTCGACCTTCAGCGGAACCTCGCGGCAGACGAACTTCAGGGCCGCATTGCGCATCAGCGCGCCGGGGAGGAGTCCCGCTTCGGTCAGCACCTGGAATCC
>DASSIU010000220.1:0-3689 GCA_035691585.1 Sphingomicrobium sp.
TAATGCGCCAGGAAAAGGCGGCCGACCCCGAAGAGCGGCGAGCCTTTCGTCAGTTCGCCCACGATTACTCTGTGCGCATCCAGATGACCCGGACTGAAGGCGGTGCTCCCGACGCCGTCACGGGATTCCCGACATGAGCGAAAAGGCGACTGAGCCGCAAGCCGAGCGCCGCCAGCCTGCGTGGACCAAGAGTTTCCGCCGAAAGGCGCCATCCAAGCTGCCGACACCGGACCAACTGCGGCGGCAGGATGCCGTCCTTCGCTCAGCCTGGCAAAGCCTCGGCGATTCCGGAACGGTGATCGCCTTCCTAAACACTCACAACGAGCGTCTCGACGGGCAGCCGCTCTACCTGGCGCTGGAGAGCGATGAAGGCCTGCTTCGGGTCGAAGGTCTGCTCGGCGAGATTGGCCAGCGCGAGCGGACGAGATGAGCAGCCCCGACAATCATCCCGGCGACGGCGGGCATATGAGTTCGCACTATGGACGAATTGTCCGTACGTCCGACGCCGATCGGCCCTACACGGCGATCCTCACCCACGACCAATGCGCGGAGACTCAGAGCACCTTCGCGACCATGCGCGAGGCCGAGGAATTCATTCGCCGCAACACCCCGCGCCCGAAGCCGCGCAGCACTTTCTGGGATCGCGACGCGCCGGCGACCTGAGCGGTTCGATTAGGCAAAGCCTCCTTTATCAGCGCCTAGCACCGCATGATCTTTAGCTCCGCACGTCGGCGTTGAACTCGCGAGCCAAAGCGGCGTCGAGCGCCGGGCCTTGCTTGACGCAAGAGCCGCGCCGCTGCGCATCGGGACCGAGAACGCGCTGCAACCAATGCTGGTCGGGCGGAATGCCGTTTCTTTTCGCGGCAGTGACGAAGACCGAAGCGAGCCGCTCCACGTCCGCATTGTCCGCATCGACTGCTCCCAGGTCACGCAACAGCTCCAGCCGCGCCGCAGGATCGAGCTTCTGCGGCACCCGGAACGGCATCAGCTTCGAATAATCCGCGATTTCGTGATCCTGCAGCCGGCCGAGCCAATCGACCATCGCGTAAAGCGCGGCATAATTGAAAAACCGCCCTTCACCTCGGTTAAAAACGCCATTGCTCGTGGCAGCGGTCCAAGCACTCACCGGCCACAGGCGGTGTGGCGAGGTCATGGCCGGTGCGCTTGCGTAGAGCGAAACCATGGGCGAGACTCGTGCAGCCCCGTCGAGAGGCTTGCCTTCTAGGCCCGGCCAATTGTCGCCGGCAGTGATCAACCGCTGCCTGAGGTCGTTGAAGCTCGCGCGCATGCAATCGCCGAGCGCGATTCGTTCGGCGGCGAAGGCGGAATCATAAGCGAGCTCGCTGCGGATGTGGTCGATCGCCTGCCGCGCGAGGTAACGGTCATGGACGCTCTCGACGACTTGTTCGGCCCCGAGCGCGATCAGCACGCCCAGCACGATGATCCCCACCTCGCCGACAAATGCGCGCCAGCCGTGCAGCGGTTTGGGCAAGTGAACGTGCATGCGAGCTGCCCCCAAGCGAGGACGAAGCTAACAGATGCCAGGTTCTCCGCAATCGCGGTTCCGTCCTTGCAATGCGAGCAGGATGAGCAGCATGCGAGGAGCACGGCGCATGGAGGTTGGTCTACCTCCTTCGCGGGAATCGCACCAGCCTGCAGCAACATGGAAAGGCGCAGCCCGGCCGCGAACGGCCGCCCGCGCACGCTTACGCAGCGTTATTGCTGCGCTCCAGCAGCTTGATGATCTGGTTGAGGCGCTTCTCGCTCTCGTAAGCGCTGACCGCGACCACCAGCGCGATGAATGCGCCAACGACGATGATTACCCAATCGAGCTGGTCCATGAGCCTTCTCCGGACTGGTGATTAGCGAAACTCAGAAATGATGCGTGCACAGCGCCAGAAGAAGAATGATCGGAACGGGAACGCCGATCAGCCAAAGCAGGACCGAACGCATGCGACTTCCTCTCAGCTTGTTTGTGCAGCACAATTTCCGTGGGCGCCGTTGGTTCCGGCGGCGTCTCTAGAGCCAGCTGCACGGACCAGCCGCCGGTGTCTTCCCCTATTGCCGTACCGCTCAGCGGCAGACACGGACCCGGTGATGATGGTGCCACCGCATCATGCAGTGACGATGCCAGCCGTAATGATGCCCGTTGCGCCAGCCGCGATGCATGTCTCGGTCATGGTCGCGGTCTCGATCCCGGTCATGCATGTCGCGATGGTCGCGGTCCCGGTCGCGCATGTCATGCCGATCGCTGTCGCGGTCGTTGGCGCGGTCCCGCTGCTGCGCTGCCATTGTATTGTGCTCATCCTGGGCGCCTGCTGCCGCTACGGCGACGGGCGAGGATGCCAGCACGGCGGCCAGCAACACGGTCTTGCCGATGATCATAGGTAAATCTCCCAGTGTGGTCGCCGTTCAGTCGGCATCGGGGCAACGTCTGAACAGATGCACGGTTGCTGGCGTTTGTCGGTACTGGAAGGCAAACCAATGCTATGCGGCTTCCTGATGCGGTCCGCCCCACTCAAAGGCCTGCGCCAGTTCCTCGATCCCGAACAGCAGCGCCGCTGGCTGCATGGCACAGCGATCCCACCGGACGCCGAGGATCGTGAGGAATCGTTCGAACAGCGGTTCAAATATGCCGGCCGGTTCGAGAAGCTGCTGCGTCGCCCACAAGCCAATGAGGCTCTCGCCATCCTCAGGATCTACGGCCAGCGCTGCATCCCCATCCCGCGCCGGACCGAGCGCCACTATTGGTCGGTCTCCTGCCTCCCCTCGACCTCCGACAAGCCGCTAACTAGGGTCAATGCGAGCTGGATGGAGCTGTTCACGCTCCTGCCCGACCAGGACGACCTGAGAGCAAGGTTCATCCTGCACCTGTCCGACTTCACCGGCGACGGATCGCCGGAGCCCGACCAACTCGACCAGGCGCTGCTCGAGAGCTGCGTCGGCAGCCCAGAGGACGTCAGCCATTTTTTTTGGAAGGCGAATACCTTCGGCGTGAAGGTGAGCGGCGCAGCTTCGATTCGCCATTTCCTCGACCATCCCCAGGCCCTCCGGGCGATCCGGCGGTTCAATCTCACCCACATGAACCGAGGCCGCAACGCCTACCAGGCGAGCCATTGCTACAGCGTGGCAGACGTGATGGTCGGAGACGAGGCGTCCGAGCGCTAGGCGACGCTGCGCAGCTGGAGGGCGAGACAGAGGCCCGCGCTCGGCCGATCGTCCTCCTCAAAGGCGACGCCCCGGGAATCCTGTTCAGCCCAGGTGATGTGCCCGAGCACCGCCAGTTCGCTGGTGCGGAGCAGGATCTCTTCGCCGGGCGCCGGCAAGTGCCGCCCGACTAGCCGGGCGCCGTCGGGGCAAAGATCTTCGACAATGACCGACTTCGCTCCATCAATTGTGACGAGCGATCCGCTCAATCCAACTCTCCGCCGGACCGCCGAACGGCGGGTGGGCGGGCCACATATTTTCTTACCGAAACGCGACATCGCCCTACTCCCGGATGTCAGAACAACCTTTGTCGAAGAGATTAGTGCATTGCGGTGAAGAAGGTTCAACGCAGGGGGCGGCGCTGTTTCACTTCGGAACATGTGCGATCGCCAGCGCGTCCAGGACCGCGATCCCTAGCGTCGATGGTGATGCCGAAGCTTCGGCGGCGGACCTCCGAACAGCCGGTAAATTGCGTAGGCGGT
>DASSIU010000221.1:0-7469 GCA_035691585.1 Sphingomicrobium sp.
ATGGCAGCGATCGCATCATTGGCGAATGGCAACGGGTGAACGGCTGGTGATCGGACGTGAGTGAGACCCGCAAGTTGACCCGCCGCAATATTGGCCTCCGATCGAAGCCTCCGAGGGGCTCGGACGTTTCACTTGCGCCAACCGAAGGAGGCGCAAATGCCAGCCAAGTCGAAAGCGCAGCAGGAAGCCGCGGGCGCCGCACTAGCCGCAAAGCGAGGCGACAGACCGAAGAGTTCGCTTAAGGGCGCGTCGAAATCGATGGCCTCGTCGATGAGCGAGAAAGAGCTCGAGAAAATGGCCTCGACCAAGCGCAAGGGTAAGCCCGAGCACGCGAGCTGAGCACTCTTATTTCCACCCGCCGGCCTTGGCTGCCTTCTCCGCTGCCGCGTCGAAGGGCTCGCCGGCAATGGTCGAGTCCATCAAGGCGGCGAGATTGGGGTCCATGCCCCCGGCCATGCGGTAGTCGCTGGCCTGACCCTCCGGGGATGCGAACAGGCCGTTGACACGCCAGCGGCCGTTGCTGCGGCACGCAAGGCCGCTCGAAGCGGTCTCGGTGAAGGTCCGGCAAATCTCGCCCGTCCTGTCTCGGAACGTGACGCCGATCCTGACGTCACCGCTCGGCGCGCTGGCGAGTTGGGTGTCGAGCGCTCGGTTGAGCGCTGCAGCCGCATAAATCTTGCCGCCCTGCACCTCGATGGGAGTGCTGCCGCGTTGCTGGACGATGGTCCCGACGAAGATCCCCACCGCGAGCGTCGCGGCGAGCGCCGTCCACTGCGGAAAGGACGGGATTCGCCGTGCCCGCTTCGCAGCCTGGAAGTCGATGACATGCCCCGAAGGCCTGGCAGCGGCGAGGAGCTGCTCTGGCACCTGTGCTCGTGCGATCGGATCGAAAGCGGCGCTCAGCCGGTTGCCGAGCTTGCGATGCTGCTCGGCGAGTCGGGCAAGCTCCGGATCGGCGGCAACCCTTGCGTCCATTTCGGCCGCTTCCTCCGGGGCGAGTTCCCCGTCGAGCCAGGCGAAGAGTTTCTCGTCGTCGGTCATTGTTCACCCACCATGGCCAGAAGTGCCGTGCGGCCACGTACCAATCGGCTCGACACCGTGCCGATCGGCAGGCCGAGCATCTCCGAAACCTCGCGATAGCCGAACCCCTCGACCAGGATTAGCGCGACGATTTCGCGCTGCTCGTCCGGGAGCCTGCTCATCGCGCTCATGATCCGGCGGAGATCGACCGCCGCGTCCATCGCATCGCGTGGGTCCTGGCCCACGGCCAGGCCCTCCTCTTCCGGCGCCTCGCGCATGGCACGCCGCGACTGCGACCGCGCCGCGTCGATCCACAGGTTGCGCATGATCCGGTATGACCAGCTGTCGAGCCTGGTCCCGGGCTGCCACTGGTCGCGCGATCTCAGCGCGCGCTCGATCGTCGCCTGGGTCAGGTCGTCCGCATCGGCGGAATTGCGGCTCAACCCATGGGCGAAGCGCCGCAGCCGCGGCAGCAGAGCCATCAGCTGATCCTCGAAGGACGACGATTGGTCCATTCCGCTCCATGAGGATGAAACGACGCCCGGGCAGCGTTTCATCCACGACAGGAATGATAAAGAGGTCACGCGATGTCCAGATTGATCCGCCATTTGCTGTGTGCTGTCGGGGGCGCGGTAACCCTGTCCGCTAACGCGGGCGCGCAGCTGCTCGGAGTCAGCGCATTGCCTCCTGTCGGCCTGCCTGTCCCCACGGCCAATCTACCGGTTGCCGGGCCGGTTCTTCAGAACATCCTTGCCCAGCCAGGAGCGCGACAGGCGATCAGCCCGACGCTCGATAGCGTCGGCGGAATCACGGAAAACATCGCTAATTCAGGCGCGCCGAACCTTCTCGAGCTGCGCCGATTGAGACTCGACGAGCTCATCCGCACCAACCGCGCGACGGTCGAGAATAACGGCGACGGTTTACCCGTTCGGCGCGGAATCGTTGCAGTCATGAATCCCGACCCGGCCGGACTCCAGATCGCGCTCCGCGCCGGCTTCCGGATCGCGAGCGATCAGCCCGACCCCAATCTCGGGCTTCGGATCGTGTCGCTCGCGGTGCCGAATGGCATGAGCGCGAAGGCCGCACTGAAGCGTCTGCAGAAGATCGCGCCCGAGCTCCAGACCGATTTCGATCATCTGTATGAGCCGGCCGGTGGTTCGCTCGCGCCGATGGTTGCAGCACTTGTAGCATCCGAGAGAGGCGGCATCGGACGAGCGATCGGCATGATCGATGGCGGCGTCGCGTCCCATCCGTCGCTTGTAGGGAAAAGCATTGAGCAGAACGGCTTCGCCGGCGCCCCCCAGCCGACCGGGCACGGGACGGCCGTCGCTTCGCTGCTGGTGGGGAGCCAGGGACCGTTTCATGGGGCCGCACAGGGCGCGCAATTGTTCGTCGCGGATGTCTATGGCGGGAACCGCGCCGCGGGCTCGGCAACCGCGATCGTGAAGGCGCTAGGCTGGCTATCGAGCCGAGGCCCGGGCGTGATCAACATCAGCCTCGTCGGGCCGCCCAACAAGCTCGTTCAGCGCGCGATCGAAATCGTCCAGTCGCGCGGAATCGAGGTCGTCGCCGCCGTCGGCAACGATGGTCCGGCCGCGCCGCCGCAATACCCCGCATCCTATCCCGGAGTGATCGCGGTGACCGCCGTCGACGCGGGCGGTCATGCCCTGCCGGAAGCGGGGAAGCCCACGCACCTCGATTTCGCCGCACCGGGTGCCGACATGGCGGCGGCGGCTCCAGGCAGCGGATACACTCGCGTCCGCGGAACCAGCTTCGCCGCTCCTCTGGTCGCCGCCCGGCTCCTCGCCGATGGCTCCCCCGGCGCGCTAGCTACTGAAGCCCGTCCAGGCAAAGGCCGTGTCGGCCGCGGCATCGTCTGCGGCGCCTGCCGCATCGACCCAAGAAGTGTCGGCGCTCGATAAATTACGCCGGCGGGATGAAGTCCCGAACCACTGTCGTTCTCAACCCAGGAGCCAGTTGAAGCTCCCCAATGATTCAAAGGAGAATGACATGACCAAGTTCATGCTGGCCGCCGCCTCGGCACTCGCGCTCGGCGCGGCCCCCGCACACGCGCAATTACTCGGCAACGTCGGCGGTGCCGTCGGCGGGACGCTCAACGGCACGCTCGGCGGAGCGCTAAATGGAACAGTTGGAAGCCTCGGCTCGGGGAATCCTGCAAACTGCCTGTGCGGCACAGTCGGCCAGGTCACCAGCGGCCTCAGCGGCGCCGGCTCAGTCGCCAATAGCGTTACCGGCCTGGCCGCAGGGAGCCTGAATGGTTCTGGGAACGGACAGGGCGTCGGCCTCGCCGGAACACTTGCCGGCACCGTCGCCAGCGCCACCTCGACTGCTGGCGGCGTGAGCGGTCAGGGTCTCGGCCTCGCCGGGGTTGTCAATGGCGCGGCGAACGGCGCCGGCTCGCTCGCGGGCTCGGTCAGCGGATCTAACAACGGCAACGGCTTCGGGCTTGCGGGCGCGGCCAATGGTCTTGCGAACTCCGCATCCTCCGTTACCGGCACCGGCGGACAGGGGCTCAACCTGACGGGGAACGGCAGCGGCTCGGCCAATGGTAACGCCAGCGCAAGCGCGAGCGCCAAGCATCACAAGGCGAACGCCAGCGGCTCGGCCTCGGCCAATGGATCCGGCAACGGCGCTCTAAGCCTCGGCAACGGCGGAGTTGGTCTCGGCAATGCTGCGCTCCCTCTCCGCAACGGGATTCAAATGATCAACGGAGTGCCATGCGGTCCCGATGGCAAGCCATTGACCCAAGCCCAGCTAGCCTCGCTCGGGATGACTCCGACGAACAGCAGTGGCGGCGCTTCGAGTAGCCGACAAAGCCGGATGGCGAGTGCCAGCCCCTCCGCTGGTAGCCAAGGCGGCAGCGGTCGCCGCCACGAGGAACGGCGCAACAACAACGACTAACCTGCCCGTCCCTCACGCCCGCCGCGCGGCCCCTCCCTGAGCGCGGCGGGCGGTTACATCTATCGTCATGTACCAAGGCCGCCTAACTTTGGTTAACATCCAAAATGGCGTGAAATCAGCGGAAAACTGGCTAAAGCTTCCAAGATGACCTAAAGGTCTCTCGGACTCGGCTCGGGAGTACCGCATGTTGAGCGGGGTGGGAGTTTCATTGGACGATTCAGGCGGAGCGCACGGTGCGCCCGGTGGGGCTCATGGTGCCGGCGCGGCGGACGTTATGGCCCAGCGTGTCGCGAAACTTACTCAGGCCCAACTTGATTGCCTGCTCCTCGTCGACCAACTGCTCTCCTCCAAGGAGATCGCGGCCGAGCTCAAGATTTCCCCGCATACCGTCGACCAGCGCATCCGTCAGGCGCTGCAGATCCTCGGGGTCGATCGGCGCAACCATGCCGCCCGCATTGTCGCGCAGTACAAGGACCCATATCAGCGATTGATACATCAATCGCCGTACATTTCCGGCGAGCCCCAATCGGTTCACCCAGAGGCCGCGGTCAGTCATCAGATTCGGCACGCTGACCGCGCAGGGGAGATTGGGGGAGCTGGTTTCCTAACCGAGCAGAGGCCCGCACTATCCTGGTCTTCCCTGCAACCGCCGTTCGCAACGAGGAGCAACCCCCGGAATGAGATGAGCGTCGGCCAGCGGCTGTTCTGGATCGCGGCGATCGCGATCGGGGCAGCGTTCTCGGCGGGCATGTATCTCGCCGGACTGGAAAGCCTTTCGCGGCTTCTCAAGGGTTAGACCCGCCGACCGACTCCAGATCAGGCCGACAGCCACTCCGGCGGGTGCGCCGGGGAAGGAGTAGTCATGCGCAAACAGATGATCGAAAACGCCGTTTACGATGTCGCCACGCAAGTCCGCGCGGTCGAGGACAGCATCGAGGCGGCCCTCGCTGAAATCGCCGAGCTGCAGAGCCGCATGGTCCGCGCCCGGGGCGTGACCCGGGCTGGAATGGTCACCAGCCACGCCGCGTTCGAGCAGCTGGGGGCGACGACGACCAGCCTGATTTCCGCGCGCGGCGGTATCGCCAATTGTCACGTCGCGCTGGCCGAGACCAAGCAATCGATTCCGGGTGCACGTACGGTGATGATTGGCGATGAGGGCGACTGCCCGCCGACGACCGGCCGCACTGACCTGCGTATCGTCGCCTGACGTGCTGAAACGGGATTGACCGGGCACGCCCACGCGTGTCCGGTCTCCGCGCCATGGTCCGCCTGATCCTCTACAACTTGCTGCTGTTCAGCGCGTGCGGCTACGCGTTCTGGCGCGGCAAGGTCGACGCGCGGATCGTCGCGGCGGCGTTCTTCATCGGCAATTTCGCGACCTTCGCGCTGCGGACTCGCTCCGGCGGCGGCTATTCCTCGCTGGAATCTGGTATCTTCATCGTCGACGTCACCTGCTTCCTCGCCTTCACCTATGCTGCGCTGATCTCGGATCGATTCTGGCCCCTGTGGGTCAGCGGATTGCAGCTGACGACCAGCTTCGGCCACGTGCTGAAGTTCATCCATACCGACATGCTGCCGTTCGCGTACGCGGCGGCCCTGCGCTTCTGGGGCTATCCGATCCTCATCATTCTCGCCGTCGGCGTCTGGCGCGGGCAACAGCGGCTGCGCCGCGAGCGCGAGGCTACGGCCGCCTAACTGGACAGCGTCTCGCGAAAAGCTAAGCGGCTTGCTAGATGTCGCGACGCAAGAAATCCCACCAGAGCCACGGGACGGCCAACCGGCCGCGCCTGTGGGGCAAGCATGCGGTGGCTGCCGCGCTCGACAACGCGGATCGCAAGGTCCTGCGCGCCTGGGCCACTCGCGAAGCAGCGGCATTCATGAAGTTCCCCAACGAGGTTGCGGTAACACTGGCGGAAGCGCCGGACCTCGGTCGGCTGGTGCCACACGACGCTCCGCATCAGGGCGTCGTGATCGAAGTCGAGCCGCTCGAGGAAGCCTGGCTCGACGACATTTTGACCGCTGCCTCCGAACAAGCGGTGCTGCTGGTGCTCGACCAGGTCACCGATCCGCACAATGTCGGGGCGATCCTGCGCTCGGCCGCCGCTTTCGGCGCAGTTGGCATCGTCACCCAGGACCGTCACTCGCCGCCGGAAAGCGGGGTCGTCGCCAAAGCCGCGTCAGGCGCGCTGGAGCGCATGCCGTGGGCTCGCGTCGTCAACCTTGCCCGAGCGCTCGAGGAGATTGGGGATGCAGGGTTCTGGCGCATCGGGCTCACCGGTGATGCCAATACCGAACTCAAGGACGCATTGGGGCCGCAGCGCGTCGCCCTGGTCCTCGGCGCGGAGGGGCCGGGGCTCAGGCCGAACACGCGCGAGCATTGCGACGCACTGGCGCGGCTTCCGATCAGCGACGCGGTCGAAAGCCTCAACGTCTCGAACGCTGCCGCTGTCGCCCTATATGCGGCAAGCACCCATGGTTAGGACCAAGCACAGCATCCGCACCCACGTGGAGGCGCTAGCCCAGCGCGAGCCTGCGTTCGCGCGGGTCATCGAGCAGCACGGCATCCCGGCGCCGCGGGACAGCGAGCGCGGGGCCCAAACCCTGCTGCGCACCATCGTCGGCCAGCAGGTCAGCGTCGCCGCGGCGCGGTCGATGTGGGCCAAGCTCGAAGCGGCTTTCGGATCACCGCCGGACCTCAACCTGCTTCTCGCGGCGAGCGATGAGGAGCTTCGCGCCGCGGGCATGTCACGGCAGAAATCGGGGTACATCCGAAGCTTGGCGGAGCTGGTTATTTCGGGCGAGCTCGACCTCGAGAATCTGCCCGAAGACGATGAAGAGGCGATCGATCTCCTGACGAAGATCAAGGGCATCGGTCGTTGGTCGGCGGAAATCTATCTGCTGTTCGCCGAAGGTCGGGCTGACGTGTTCCCGGCCGGCGATCTTGCCGTGATGGTCGAGCTCGGCCGACTAATGGGCCTCGATGCAAAGCCGAGCGAGAAGCAGCTGCGCGAGCTGGCCGAAGCGTGGCGACCCTATCGCGGCGCCGCCGCCGTGCTCGCCTGGCATAGTTATAATTCGAGCGTGCTCTAGGTCCTGACCGCCGCCGGGAGCACCCTGGCGCCGAGGCTCGTGAACGCCCGCGGACCGAGGTCGAGGTGCAGGGGGCCGAGCTTTTCGCTTCTCGTCTCGCGCCCGACGAGATAGGCGGCCGAGGTCTGGGCCTTTCCGCCGCTCCATTCGTAGAGCGCGTTGAACGCGATCACCGGAACGAATGCCTTACGTCCGGCAACTTCATATTCCTGGACGGCGGAGCGCGGAGCGACGACCCGGCTGGCGAAATTGACTCGGCGCATCGGCGGAATTGCATCGAGCCGCTCGCCGGCTCCGATCGGATTGGCAAAAAAGCCGATCAGTTCCTTGTCCTGAGTCGCTCCAGCGTTGAGGAGGCTTGCCTCGGCAAGCACCGCGCGCGCCGGCGCTGTCCCCGCGTTGAAAAGCTCGATCTCGAACTCGATCACCACCTGAGT
>DASSIU010000222.1:0-2590 GCA_035691585.1 Sphingomicrobium sp.
GCGCTGCGGTCGGCAACCGGCTCCTTGCCGGTGAGCAGCACGACAATCCGAAATTCGGGCGAATGTTCGATCGAGATGCCGGCCAGCCGGTCCGCGAATTCGCGGGCGATGGCGTCCGTCCCGGCGACGCTCTCCTGCTGCGCCTTCAGTCTCCCTAGCGCCTCGTCGGTGGTGACGCCGAACTGCGCCGCATATTGGTCGGCGTCATCGGTGAGCGCTTCCACCTGCGTCTGCACCGCCTGGGCCGCGGCTGCATTTGCGAACCCCAACAGAAAGAATGCGAGCGGCCATCGCATCGCGCTCAGCCAATCCCCACGTTAGGGGCACGCCCGCAAGGAGGATCCATGGCTAGCACCGCCCAAATCACCTTCGACCTCGCTCCTCCCACCGAGGAGCAGTTCCAGCACCTCGTCGCAGACCTCAACGAGGAAGAGAAGCACGTACTTCTCGAGCACGGCACCGAAGCGCCTTTCTGCGGGGTTTTCCTGCAAGAGAAGCGACCAGGCGTCTTCACCTGCCGGCTGTGCGGCTTGCCGCTCTTCAACGGCGGTACCAAGTTCGAGAGCGGTACCGGCTGGCCGAGCTTTACCCAGCCATTCGCCGAAGGACATCTGAGATACATTCGCGACACCAACTACGGGATGGTGCGGACGGAGATCGTTTGCGCGCGATGTGGATCCCACCAGGGCCACGTGTTCGATGACGGACCCCCGCCGACGGGCCAGCGTTATTGCATCAATTCGGTGAGCCTGGCGTTCACTCCTGAGGGCGAGCGGCTTCCGGACAAGCTGGGTCGGGGCGCCCCCGACGGCGAGATATTGGAGGGCTGAGTGGCCGATCCACGCGGACCGACCGCGCGAATTCCGTTCCTGCTGCTGTTTGTCCTGGTGGTCGTTGCAGCCTTGGTCGGCGCGGCGGTTTCCAGATTCTTGCCGACTGCGCAGGTCGATCCCGGACCGCGGCTCCTCGCAGGGCCCGCTGACTCGAGTCTGGCTCCCTTGGTCAAGAAGACGTCGCCCGCGGTGGTCAACATTGCCACCCTCCTGCCTTCACCGGCGGAGCAGAACCCGCTGCTCCAGGATCCCTATTTCAGGCGGTACTTCGGGGTGCCCGATGCGGCCTTGCAACCCGCGATGGCGGCGGGATCCGGCGTCATCGTCGATGGGGCAAGAGGACTCATCATCACCAACTTCCACGTCGTTCGAAACGCCGAGGCGGTTCAGGTCACGCTGAAGGACGGGCGCAAGTTCCAGGCCGACCCGGTCGGGTTGGCGCCTGATCTCGACCTCGCGGTGCTGCGGATTGGTGCCAAAGACCTGCCGACGCTGCCGCTCGGCGACAGCAAGAAGCTCGAGGTGGGGGATTATGTCGTTGCGATCGGCAATCCGTTCGGGCTCGGCCAGACCGTGACCAGCGGGATCGTCAGCGCAACGGATCGGCCGCTGGGGCAGGGGGATAGCAGGCGCTTCATCCAGACCGACGCGCCGATCAACCCCGGCAATTCGGGCGGCGCCCTGATCAACCTTCACGGCGAGCTGGTTGGCGTCAATTCGGCGCTGTTCAGCCCGAGCAGCAGCGAAAGCAGCGCCGGCAATGTCGGCATTGGCTTCGCGATCCCGAGCGACGTCGTGAAGCAGGTGCTCGCCGAAGCCGAACGCTCGAAGGCGCAGCGATAATCACTCGGTACGCGACTCGATCTCGATCAGGATCCGGACCCACGCACCGATCAGCGCTCGCCCGCCCTTGCGTGGGGGGCGTACCCGGAACTGCCACGCAGCCTGGCGGACCGCGGAGGCGAGATGGGAGCCCGGCGGACTCTGGTCGAGTTCGACGCAATCCTCGACGCGGTCATTGGGGATCGTCTTGCAGGCGACCAGGCCCCAGCCTGAGACATTATGCGGCCAATAGCCGCCGATTTCCGCATCGGTCGGCTCGCGAGCCCATTGCGCGGCATACAGGGCTTCGCCGTTGGGGCCTTTGCCAACGACTTCACTGTCGCCGCCACCGCCCGACCCTGCGGCCGGAATCTTCGAGATGTCGGCAGCCGCCATGTCTTCCTTGCTCATCTCCAGCCAGGGCGTTGGCATGGTCGAAGGCTGCGGCGGCGGAGCGACGGTCGGCTTGACCGGGAGGATAACCGGCGGCGGCTTTGGCACCGGCCGGTGGGTTTGGACCTTCGGCCGTTGCACCGCTATTTTCTGCCGGGTAGCCGACGAGCTGCGGCTTTGAGGGATCAGGTCGACGACGATTCCGCGCATTGTCTTCTGCGACGGCGGCGGAATCACGCCGAGGGTCATCAAGATGAGCAGCAACCCGACATTAATCGCCAGCGCCAGGGCGAATCCAGACGCGCGGCGCCGGAGCGGCTGCCGGTCGTAAGGCGAGGGGAGGCGATAGGCTGGCAAAGCTTAGGAATGGTACGTCGCGTGAACTTGCCAACTAGCCGAGACCAAGGTGAACCGCGAGTGAAAGCGTTACGAGTTCACGTCCGCCGGCGGCGCGGTGGTCAAAGCCCTGTCGCTGACTGCAAGAAGCTCCGCATAATGATCGGCCAGCTCCTGGTGAGCGGCGCGGGCGACCGCATTGCTCG
>DASSIU010000223.1:0-3534 GCA_035691585.1 Sphingomicrobium sp.
GGGCGGCTTCGATCTTGCGATCCTCGACGTGAACCTGAAGGGCGAAAACGTCTGGCCAGTCGCGGCGAAGCTGCGCGAGCGGAAGGTTCCCTTCGTGATCGCCACGGGTGGCCACGTCGATCCGCCGCCGCCCGAGTTCAATGACGCTCCGGTGATCGAAAAGCCCTACACGGTCGATCGGGTGACGCCAGCCATCGAGGCGGCATTCGCTGCTTGATCTTAGCCTGACGCCGTCGGCCTTCTAGGCATGTTCGAATTCCAGTCGCATCTGATCTTCCCGGTTCACGCCGTTCCGCAGGCGGGACCGATGCCCGCGTCGGCGGAACAGCTGTCGGTGGCAACGCCGGACGGAGAAACGCTGCAAGGCATCCACTTTCCGCCCGATGAGCCGGACGCGAGCAAGACCCTGATCCTCGGGTTCGGTGGCAACGCTTGGAACGCTCAGGACGTCGCCAAATATCTGCACGGGGTCTACCCCGGCCATGACGTGGTGGCCTTCCATTATCGGGGCTATCCGCCCTCGACCGGCGCCCCCTCGGCGGAGGCGCTGATCGCCGATGCTCCGCTGGTCTACGATGCCGCGGTCGAAAGACTGAGACCTTCCCGGGTGGTCGCCGTCGGGCTCAGCATTGGCTCGGGCGTTGCGGCGCAGCTCTCCGCCAGGCGGCAGCTCGCAGGCCTCATTCTCGTCACTCCGTTCGATTCGCTGAAGGCGGTTGCCCAGGCGATGTTCCCCTGGTTGCCGATCGGGCCGCTGTTCGATCACGAAATCGACGCGGCGGGGCCGTTGGCGGCGACCCATGTCCCGGTGGCCATCATTGCAGCGGAGCACGACCAGATCGTCGCTCCAGCCCGAACCGACGCACTTCGCCACGCGCTCCCGAGCCTCGTCTTCGATCGGACGATCAAAGGGACCGGCCACAATGATATCTACGCGCGCTCGGAGTTTCAGGACGCGATGGATCAGGCGCTCGCTGCTGTTTTGGGATGAACCCCGTTCGGCCTATCGTGGGACACGGTAAGGTTACCGCGACGATCGGAAGCACTTGCTAGCCGCCAGGCGCCAATCCATATTGTTGAATACAAAGGAGCAATCCTGGCGGGGGATACGTTAACCGACCCGCAGAGTTGATTGTGCCATAAAGCGGGCTAGCATGCCCCAATAGCCAACGGCCGCTCGTGGCCGAGATATAAGGACCGGAATGACCAAGCTTTCAGGCGGCGACAGCAAGAGCACCCTTTACTGCTCATTCTGCGGAAAGTCGCAGCACGAGGTCAGGAAGCTGATCGCCGGACCGACCGTTTTCATCTGCGATGAGTGCGTTGAGCTCTGCAACGACATCATCCGCGAGGAATCGAAATCCGCGCTGGTCAAGACCCGTGACGGAGTCCCGACGCCGTCGGAAATCTGCAAGGTGCTCGACGACTATGTGATCGGGCAGGAGCGCGCCAAGCGTGTTCTCTCGGTTGCCGTCCACAATCACTACAAGCGCCTGTCCCACGGGGCGAAGACCGGGAACGAGGTCGAGCTCGCCAAGTCGAATATCCTGTTGGTCGGCCCCACCGGCTGCGGAAAGACGCTGCTGGCACAGACGCTCGCCCGCATTCTCGACGTTCCGTTCACGATGGCCGACGCGACCACGCTGACCGAAGCTGGCTATGTCGGCGAGGATGTCGAGAACATCATCCTGAAGCTGCTCCAGGCCTCCGACTATAATGTCGAGAAGGCGCAGCGCGGGATCGTCTACATCGACGAAATCGACAAAATCAGCCGCAAGTCCGACAATCCCTCGATCACTCGGGACGTTTCGGGCGAAGGCGTCCAGCAGGCGCTCCTGAAGCTGATGGAGGGCACCACCGCTTCGGTCCCGCCGCAGGGCGGCCGCAAGCATCCGCAGCAGGAATTCCTGCAGGTCGACACGACCAACATCCTGTTCATCTGCGGCGGCGCCTTCGCCGGCCTGGAGAAGATCATCTCCGACCGCATGCAGGGCAAGTCGATGGGCTTCGGCGCCCATGTCGCCGCACCGGACGAGCGCAAGACGGGCGAGATCTTGCAGCATTGCGAGCCCGAGGACCTGCTGAAATTCGGTCTGATTCCCGAATTCGTCGGCCGCTTGCCGGTCATTGCGACGCTGCTCGATCTCGACGAGCCGGCGCTGGTCAAGATCTTGGTCGAGCCCAAGAACGCCCTGGTAAAGCAGTATGCCAAGCTGTTCGACATGGAGGACGTGCAGCTGGAGTTTACTGATGACGCACTCCACTCGGTCGCCAAGCGAGCGATCGATCGGAAAACGGGAGCGCGTGGGCTGAGGTCGATCCTGGAGGGAATCCTGCTCGACACGATGTTCGACCTGCCGTCGATGGACGGCGTTGACGAGGTCCATGTCGACAAGGACGTGGTCGAGGGCCGCAAGGACCCGGTGCGTGTCTACGCCAAGAAAGACAAGACCGGCGACGCGGCCTAAATCCTGGGGATCAGAGCAGGCGTCGCGCTGCGATAATCCCTGAACTCCTCACCGAATTGCTGTTCGAGCAAGCCATCTTCGAGACGGGTGCGGATCGCCGTACCGGCAAGGAAGACGGGCAAGGCGATCACGAGTTGCGCCCAGTGACCCAGCCCGACAGCGAAGGCAAGCAGGAACAGCAGCATTCCCAGATAGATCGGATGGCGGACCCGAGCATAAGGTCCAGTGCGGACGAGCTGATGGTCGTCACGCATCCTCGCAACCAGGCTCCAGTTGCGGCCGAGCTCACGCGAGCTCGCTGCGAACAGGCCGATGGCGCCGCCCATGAGCACGAGGACCGCCGCCGTTCCGACAACGGCGGCTGCCGACAAAGGCGCGAGCGTTGGACGCACGGGGCCAAGGGCGACGATGGCGATCCCGAGGCTCTGTATCGCGATGCCCAACTGCGAACGCCGGTCGCGCTTCGCGCCCGCCTCGGGCCGGCGTCGCGAAAGCCTTTGCAAGAGCAAGACGAAGAATAGCAGCCCGGAGCCGCTAAAGGCCCAAAGCTGCAGAATTCCGATGGGCGCCGCGAGCTGCATGCCCGGCTGAATAGGTGACGTGTGTTAGCTGGTCAATACAGCTACTTCAGGCCGCGCACTGCCGCCATCAACTGAGTCCCGAACCGCTCCATCAAATGCTCGTCGCGACCATAATGGTCGGGCATGAACTGGATGCCGTCAGCGGTCGGCTGCGCCGTGAGGTAGGTCATGTAGACCGGGATCGGCTTGGGCAGGTCGACTTCATCTTCGACCTTCGGGTTCTTGCCCTGCGGCACCACGCCGTCGAACAGGAATTTCGCGAGCCGCTTATAGTCCTCGAGCCGGACGCAGCCGTTGCTGATCCACAGCTCGTTCTTGGTGAAATGCTCCTTCTCCGGCGAATCGTGGAGATAGATACCGAAGTAATTGGGAAGCATGAATTTCATCATGCCCATCGAGTTCGCCGGGCTGGGGAGGCGGCGGAGGCGCACTTCCTCGCGCCCGTCGACGACCGCCTGCCAGTCGACCGTGTTCGGATCGATCAG
>DASSIU010000224.1:0-27236 GCA_035691585.1 Sphingomicrobium sp.
CGACTGGACGATGGCCAGCTTCCGCGATGCCAAGATCGCCGAAATTCGCGAGCAGGTCGGGTCTGGCAAGGTGATCTGCGGCCTCTCCGGGGGCGTCGACAGCGCGGTCGCGGCGGTGCTGATCCACGAAGCGATCGGCGATCAGCTGACCTGCGTATTCGTCGATCACGGCCTGATGCGGGCGGGCGAGGCGGAGCAGGTCGTCTCATTGTTCCGCAACAGCTACAATATCCCGCTGGTCCACGTGGACGCGAGCGCGGACTTCCTCGGGGGTCTCGAAGGAGTCACCGACCCCGAAGCCAAGCGGAAGTTCATCGGCGCCGAGTTCATCAACGTGTTCGAAGTCGAGGCGAAGAAGATCGGCGGCGCTGAATTCCTCGCTCAGGGAACCCTTTATCCGGACGTGATCGAGAGCGTGAGCTTCACCGGTGGACCGTCGGTGACGATCAAGAGCCACCACAATGTCGGCGGTCTCCCCGAGCGGATGAACATGAAGCTGGTCGAGCCGCTTCGTGAGCTGTTCAAGGACGAGGTCCGCGAGCTCGGCCGCGAGCTGGGCCTGCCCGAGGCGTTCGTTCAGCGGCACCCATTTCCGGGACCCGGCCTGGCGATCCGCATTCCGGGGGAAGTCACCCGGGACAAATGCGACATCCTCCGCAAGGCGGACGCGATCTACCTCGAGGAGATCCGCAACGCGGGGCTATACGACGCGATCTGGCAGGCGTTCGCGGTGCTGCTGCCGGTGCGCACCGTCGGCGTGATGGGCGATTATCGCACGTACGATTATGTCTGCGGCCTGCGCGCGGTCACGTCGCTCGATGGCATGACCGCCGACGTCTATCCCTTTGACGCTGCGTTCCTGAGCCGCGTCGCCACGCGCATCGTCAACGAGGTCAACGGCATCAACCGCGTGGTCTACGACTATACTTCGAAGCCCCCGGGAACCATCGAGTGGGAATGAGCGGCATCGTCTAGCGTGCGCTCGGGGGAGGGCGGTCATGGAGATGTTCAATTATGTGATGGTGCTGGCCTCGGTGATCATCGGGCTCGGCATCGCGCACCTCTTGATGGGCGTTGCGGCCATTCTCCAGCATCCCCGCCGTGAGAAAGTCTACTGGGTGCACCTGCTGTGGGTCGCCGCCGTCTTCCTTCGGGCGATCTTCTGGTGGTGGTTCGAATTCCAGCTGTCGAAGACGCAATGGACTTTCGCACTCTATATTTTCGTCCTCGGTTATGCCGTGCTGATCTATCTGTGGTGCGCTCTTCTGTTTCCGCGCGACCTGGCGGGATATGACGGGTTCAAGGACTATTTCTACTCACGCCGGGGCTGGTTCTTTGGATTGCTCCTGGCGGGGCAGGCTATCGATATCGCCGACACCCTGCTCAAGGGCTGGGCGCACTTCCGCTCATTGGGAGCGTCGTACATGATCTGGCTCGGTATGATTTCCGTATTGGCGGTAATCGCGATGCGAACGCGCAACGAGCGCTTCCACGGCGCGTTCGCGATCCTTTCAGTCGCATACCTCGTTGCCTTTCCGTTGCTCGTGTTCGACACGGTTCAGTAGGCCCGTCCACGGGAAATCGAACAGAGTCGTAAATGGAGTGACCGTATGCATCGTTCGCGCATCAACGGCATCCTGATCGACTGCAGCGTCGGCGATATCGACGCGGCGGCTCATTTCTGGGCCGAAGCGCTTGGGCGGCCCATTAACCCGGATCATCCCGGCACTCGCGGCGATTATGTCATGCTCGAGGATCGGCCGGGCGAAATCAGCATCCAGGTCCAGCGCGTCGATCACGAAAGCCGCGTTCACATCGACATCGAGACCGACGACATTCCCGCCGAGGTCGGGCGGCTGGAAAAGCTCGGCGCGACCGTCGACAAGCGCCTGGAGCGGTGGACGGTGATGTGTGCGCCCAGCGGGCAGCGCTTCTGCGTTGTGCGAGTTCAGCGCGACGGCTTTACCGACGATGCCAACAGCTGGAGCGAATGAAGTTCAGCGCGATTGCAGCCAACGGCCGATTTTCCCCAGAGTTAACAGCAACTTGGCGTTAACCTCGGCTTGACTCGCCGACGCTATTGTTGATGGTCGGCAGCCGAAACAACCCTTGAGCGAGCGCGTTTTGTGGCCTCGATGAGATTCTTGACGATCTGTGTTGCCGCGGCGGCCATTGCGGTCGCTCCGGCGGCCGACGCGAAAGGTCTGTTCGGGCATCGCCGTCAGCAGTCGCAGACTGTCCGGATGGTGAAGCCCGAGCCGGTTCCCTACCACTGGAGTCAGGGAGCCGCTTCGAAGGCTCACTGGGACATGGTTGCCGAGTTCGGCAAGGTCGGGCTCAAGCCCGGAGAATATGTCTGGGCGAGCTCGGCTCCGTCGGCCGGTGATGCCCGGATCGTCGTCGACCTCCTGACGCAGATGGCGTACGTCTATCGGGGCGACAGGCTGCTCGGCGCTTCGACCATGTCGAGCGCCAAGACCGGGCACATCACCCCCTACGGCTACTGGAGCATCCTTGAGAAGCGGCCCTTCTACCGCTCGAAGAAATACGACAACGCGCCGATGCCGTTCATGCAGCGCATCGACGATTACGGCATCGCCTTCCACGGCGGTGTGAACCCCGGTTACCCCGCAAGCCATGGTTGCATGCGCCTGCCGATGAAATTCGCCGAGAAGCTTTACGGCGTCACCAAGATCGGCACCAAGGTCGTGATCGAAGGCTAAAGACCTCTATCGCTCGAGTTGGTTCCCAGCGTTGCCGCATCCGTGGGGTCCGGCACCGGCTCCTCATTGTCAGTCGCTTCGTTCGTCAGCTCGAGCGTTCCGGTCGGATCGAGCGATTGGCCGGTCCCCGCCATTCCCGCCCGCAGCGGACCGGGATTGTTGCCGCCGCGCTGGCTGCGCCAGCTGTCGAAATCGCGATGGAACTGCTCCTCCCGTTCTCGGCAATAGTCGGCATAGTCGCGGTCGAGCGCCTCCATCTGCTTGTCGCGCCAGCTGCGGTAATGATCGTCCTGCCGGCTGCTGAAGTTGCGAGGCGCCCCGTTCCAGTCACTTCCGCTGGTGAAGGCGCTATGTTCCTGCCCGGCCCGCCACTCGTCTTCGCCACTGCCGCGCCAGTCACGGCTGCTCCAGCGGTCCTGGTGCGATCCGCGCCATTGGCGGTCCTCGTCGCGGAACTGCTCCGCTGACCGGTTTGCGCCGCGGTCCCGACTGTCGAACATGAAGTTGCGATCGTGGCGATCGCGCTCCTCGTGCGACCTGCGATCGCGATCGTCGTCGCGCTCGTGGTTGCGGCGGCTGTCGTTGGTAGTCCAACCTTCGTCATAGTCGCGAAGATAACCGTGAGCCATCTGAAACCTCCCTGGTCGTGAACGGCGGACGTTCGTCCTGTCAGCAAAACGAACGGAAGCGATGGGAGATGCGCGGCTTGTCGAACGCGGCTGGAACTGGCCGCAGGCCAGCCTCGGCTAGGCCGCGCGGGCCTGCTGCGCGTGGACCGGAAGCTCGAGGAGCGTGAGCAATCCGGGCGCATTGTCCTCCAACACCAGCGTGCCTTCGTGGAGGTGGGCGATCGATTCGGCGAGCGCGAGGCCGAGTCCCGCCCCCTCGTCGGACCGGCTGGAGTCGAGCCGTCCGAAGCGACGCCGAGCCTCTGCCCGGCGATCGGCCGGTATGCCGGGCCCGCGATCCCCCACTTCGATCCTGATCCGTCGCTCGCCCGGGTGCACCCGAACGCGGATTTCTCCGCCGGAAGCGCCGTAGCGGATCGCATTTTCGATGAGGTTGCTGACGGCCTGCGCCAGCAACTGGCGGTGGCCGAACAGCGGTACAGGCCGGGGCGGGCGGTCGAACTCCAGCCTTGCGCCCTTTTCCTCGGCCAGCGGGTCGTACATTTCGGCAAGCTCGGCGGCGAGCTCGCCGACATCGAACCAGTTGAACTGTTTGCGCCCCGTGAGGGCTTCCGACCGGCTGATCTCGAGAACGGCGGTCAAGATGCGCATGAGCGCGTCCGCTTGCCGGATCACGCTCCCGAGCAATTCGTCCTGCTCGGAGGGGTCGTCCGCTTCGGCCGCCGCCTGCGCGGCCGAGCGCAGCCGGCTGACGGGTGAGCGCAGGTCGTGGGCGAGGCTGTCGGTGAGGAGCCGCAACTCCTCCATCAGCCCGGTGATTCGATCGAGCATCGCGTTGATCTGCTCGCCAAGGCGATCGAAGGCGTCACCGGCGCCTGACAGGGGAACTCGCCGCGACAAATCCCGCACCCCGATGCGGTCGGCGACGGTCGCGATGTCGCCGATCCGCTGCCCGACATAATGAGCCAGGATCAGCCCGCATATGAGCCCGAGCAGGCCGGCGACGATGAGCGCAATGAGAAGGGAACGTTCGAGCGTATCGCGAATGGCGAAGCCCTCGCCGGCGATTCGCCCACTGACCAGCCAATTGCCGGCCGGGAGCCGATGCACGACGAGCGCTGCCTCCCGCGGCGTAGTCTGGCCCCGCAATCGAATAAGCGCGTTTCGATAGCCCTCCTGTCGCGGGAGCACGGTGGCGGGCCGGGTTTCGATATTGCCCATGATCTCGCCGCCGCTGGGTGAGATCAGCGCGATCACCGTTTGGGGATCGCCATAGGTAATGGTGTCTTCGACGGCGTCATCCAGCGCCGGCTTGCCGCCGGAGCGGTAGACATCCGCCAGCACCTTTGCCTGTTCGAGCACCTGCTGGTGGACCGTGACCACCGCCTCATCGTGCGTTCGGAAATAGATGAATCCGATGACCGCGAGATTCGACAGCAGCGCGAGCAGGCCCGCGAGCAGTGCGATGCGTAGCGTGGTTGGCACGAAGACGCTCTTAGCGGCTTACGCCGCGAGCATGTAGCCCGCGCCCCTTACGGTGTGGAGGAGCGGCTTTTCGAACCCTTCGTCGAGCTTTCGGCGGAGGCGGCTGACGTGGACATCGATGACATTGGTGCCCGGGTCGAAATGGTAATCCCACACCTGTTCGAGCAACATCGTGCGGGTAACCACCCGGCCTTCGTTGCGGGCGAAATATTCGAGCAGGAGATATTCGCGGGGCTTGAGATCGAGCTTCTTGCCGTCGCGCTTCACCGTTCGTGACAGCGGGTCGATCTCAAGGTCCCCGACCGTCAGCCGGTGCTCGGTCGGATCCACGCGCGATTCACGCCGGCGCAGAAGCGCGTTCACTCGCGCCAGCAGCTCGGCGAACGAGAATGGCTTCACCAAATAGTCATCGGAGCCGCATTCGAGCCCTTCGATTCGATCGCCGACCGAGGCGAGAGCCGAGAGGATCAGGACCGGCGTATCGATCCGCGCCGCCCGAAGCGCCTTCAGCACCGACAGGCCGTCGAGTACCGGAAGCATCCGGTCGAGAATGATGAGGTCGAAGCTGCCGTCGGTCGCGCGGAAAAGGCCGTCCTGCCCGTTGGTTGCCTGCTCGACGCTATGGCCCTCCTGGTTGAGGCCCTTGGTCAGGTAGGAGGCAGTTTCCCGGTCATCCTCGACGAGAAGGATCTTTCGGCCCATTTGCCCTTGCAACTCCAAATTTCATTCAAAAGGAAGAGCCGTACGGCACCGGCGGGAGTCGGCAATGCGGCACCGTACGGCAACTCCTGCTCTTAACTCTTCGTGGTCGTGTCGGTCTTCTTGGTGGTGGTCATCTTGTGCATCTTCTTGCCGTGATGCTTCATTTTGTGATGCTTCATATGATGCTTGGCCATCTTGTGCTCTTTGGCCTCGGTCGCGGTTGACTCGCCCTCTTTCTTGGCCTCGCTCGCGATCGACTTTGAGGACTTGGCCGGCATGGCCTTCGTGGTCTTGGAGCTGGACGACGACATGCTGTTGGACATCTGGGCGATCGCCGGCGTGGCAAACAGCGCTGCCGCAGCGATCGACGCAAGAAGTATTTTCATTGCTTCCTCCTAATTCCGGCATCTGTGCGCCGGCGTTCCGCCGGATAGGCCCCCGCATTTCTCATCGCCGTGGCTACAAGGTTAAATGCCGTTCATCGATGCCGTCCGAACGGTCCTCCGACCGCATTTTTGCGCGCCGCCGAACGCGGCGCTAGGCTCCGCTGACGCATGATCACCCAGAAAACCCGCTATGCGCTTCGTTCCTTGCTGTTCCTCGCTGAGGAGCAGGGCGGAGCGCCGGTCCAGCTTGGGCGCATCGCTGACACGCAGCGCGTTCCGCCGAAATATCTCGAGCTCATCATGCTCGACTTGAAGAAGGCCGGATTCGTCAAGAGCGCTCGGGGGCCAAAGGGCGGCTACAAGCTCGCGCGTCCGTCGGCGCAGATTTCGTTCGGGGAAGTGGTCCGGACAATGGAGGGCCCGATCGCCCTCGTCTCCTGCGCGAGCGTCAATTTCTACGCGCCCTGCGGAGACTGCCAGGACGAAGCGACCTGCGCCATCAGGCGGGCGTTCGCAATCCTTCGCGACCAGAGCACCGCCGTGCTCGATTCGATCTCGCTGGCGCAAGGCGCGGGCTGGGAGGAGCGGATTGCTCCCGACCAATGAGGCTTCGATCAAGAACTAGCTGAGGACGCTGATCCGCTCGGCTGAGGCAAGCTGCGTGGTTGCAGGGGACCTGGTCTGGTGCGAGGCCGCCAGCGGGTGAGTGAGGGCGGCAACGGGTAGCGCAAGCACGATGGCGAATGCGAGATCGCCGATCCACTGGCGAATGATCATCGTACAAACTCCGCTTCCATCTCGCGCGAGCCTGCGCCCGAGCACTTGCCAGTCTGAAAGGCATCTGTGAATTAATGTTCCGCATTGTCGACAAGCTGACATTGGTGCGGGACTGGTTGTTGCATTGGAGGACCGCTAAACCGCCCGCGATGTCGACGTTCACGATGGATACGAGCACCAGCCGGGCGACTCCCTCGCCAGTGCCTGGCAAGCGCATGACCGCCCCCGCGATCCGCGCGCGGAAGTCCGACGGCAAGACCGAGCAGCCGATCGTGATGCTGACCGCCTACACGATGCGCATGGCGCAGCTTCTCGATCCCCATTGCGACATGCTGCTGGTGGGCGACAGCCTCGGCCAGGTCATTTACGGTCTTCCGTCGACCATCCCCGTGACAATGGAGATGATGTGCGCTCACGGCGCTGCCGTCGTGCGCGGCAGCTGGCACGCGCTGGTTGCGGTCGACATGCCATTCGGAAGCTATGAGGCATCGCCGGCCCAGGCGTTCGAGTGCGCCTCGCGGATCATGAAGGAGACCGGCTGCGCGGCGGTGAAGCTGGAAGGTGGCCAGGCGATGGCTCCGACCATCGAGTTCCTGACCCATCGCGGAATTCCAGTGATCGGCCACGTCGGACTGACCCCTCAGGCGGTGAACATTCTGGGCGGCTACGGAGCGCGCGGTCGCGAAGAAAAGGAAGCGGCCAAGATCATCACCGATGCCAGAGCGGTCGATGATGCCGGCGCCTTCTGCATCGTGGTCGAGGGCGTGATGGAAGACATTGCCAGCGAAATCGCGGGGAAGGTCGGAGCGCCGGTCATCGGGATCGGTGCCTCTGCCCGATGCGACGGTCAGGTTTTGGTGACCGACGACATGCTCGGCATGTTTGAGCGCACCCCGCGTTTCGTCAAACGCTATGACGACCTGGCCAGCCGGATCGGACAGGCGGCGCGCGCGTATGCCGAGGAAGTGCGCTCGCGCAGCTTCCCCACTGGCGATCAGACCTATCGACCGAAGGAGTAGGAATGCCCGCCACGGGACTGCTCATTCGGTTGGCGGTCTAGTCCGAGGCCTCTTTGCCTTTGGCGTTGCAGCCGCTAGACGGTGCGCCGCCAGCTTCCGTTCATCACGGGTGGGGAAGGGAAGCTACCGGCAATTGGATCCCCGATCGAGTGGACTAAGGCACGTTGGCTGAGCAGCCCTCTGACATTACCGAAACATTCGTCCGGGAGGTCGACGAGAACCTCCGCCGCGATCAGATGCAGGACTTCTTAAAGAAGAACGGCAGCTGGCTGATCGCGGTCGTGATCCTGTTTCTGGTTGCCAGCGGCGGCTTCATCTGGTGGCAGCAGTACCAGGTGAAGCGCTCTGGCGCCGAGGTCGAAAGGCTCGCCGAAATCTACAAGGACATCGGTAGCGGCAACGTGGCGCAGGCGCCGCGCCAACTCGACGAGCTGTCGAAGAGCGGGAGCAAAGCGGTGCGCGCGTCCGCGCTGTTCGCGAAGGCCGCGTTCGCGCTGCAACAGAATGACAACAAGCTCGCGATCGCCACATACAAATCGATCGCCTCCGATGATGGATTGCCGCAGGCATATCGGGACGCGGCGCTGATCCGCCAGACGGCGCTGGAATTCGACCAGCTTCAGCCGCAGGACGTCATCACCCGCCTCGAGCCGCTCGCCAAGCCTGGCGAGCCCTGGTTCGGCAGCGCGGGCGAAATGAGCGCGCTCGCGATGATCAAGCAGGGTCGCAAGCAGGAGGCGGGGCAGCTGTTCGTCGCCATCGCGAGAGATAATTCAGTCACCGACACCATCCGTGCGCGCGCGGCCGAGGTCGCCGGAACGCTCGGTGTCGACGCCGGCGCCGCGCCGCCGTCCCAGGCCCAATAGGACCCAGCATGACCAGAACGAAGTATATCCGTGTTGCCGCTCTTGTGGCCGTGGCGCTCGCCGCCAGCGGTTGCGGTGTTTTCAAGAAGGGGAAAGCGGCGGGCACTCCGGTCCTCGGCCAGCGCATCGCGGTGCTGACCGGTGAAGGTGACGTGACCGTCGACCCCGCGACCGCAACCCAGCCGATGAGTCTTCCGGCGGCAGTCGCGAACAGCGATTGGACGCAGTCGGGCGGGGATCCCAACCATTCCATGGGGCAGCTTGCGCTTGGCGGCCGCCTTAGCAGGGCGTTCACCGTCCAGGCCGGTCGTGGCGCTTCGCTGACCGCGCGCCTTGCGGCGCCCCCGATTGTCGTCAATGGGCGTGTCTATACGATCGATACCATCGGCGCCGTGCGAGCGTTCGACGCGCGCACCGGAGCGCAGCTGTGGGCCAGCCAGACTCCGACCGAGAAGGGCGGCGAACGCTCGCTATACGGCGGCGGCCTGGCTTATGATGCCGGCCACATTTACGCCACCAACGGCCTCGGTTTCGTTGCCTCACTCGACGAACGCAACGGCGGGATCGTGTGGAAAGCGCGCCCCGGCGGCCCGCTGCGTGGCTCCCCGACCGTGGCGCTCGGCTCCATCTACGTGATGAGCCAGGACAATCAGATCTATTCGCTCAAGGAAGAGGACGGCACGACCAACTGGTCGCAAGCCGCCAGCCTTGAGATTGCCGGCGTGTTCGGGTCGGCCGCCCCCGCTGTCGGGCAAGGCACGGTCGTCGCGGGCTTTTCGTCGGGCGAGCTCAACGCCTACCGCTACGAGAACGGGCGCATGGTGTGGCAGGACGCGCTTCAGCGGACCAGCATCCGCACCAGCGTCTCGACATTGAACGACATTGACGCCGACCCGGTGATCGACAGCGGGCAAGTGATCGCAGTCGGGCAGGGCGGCCGAATGGTCGCGCTCGACCTCACGACCGGCCAGCGCCAGTGGGAGCTCAACATCGCCGGCATCGACACGCCGTGGCTCGCGGGTGACTGGATCTTCGTCATGACCGACCAGGCGCGGCTGCTTTGCGTTTCGCGCCTCAATGGGCACATCCGCTGGCTGACCCAGCTCCCGCAGTTCGTGAAGCCCAAGACCAAGAAGGGTGAGATCGATTATTCGGGGCCCGTGCTCGCGGGGAATCGGCTGATCGTCACCGGGTCCAACGGGGCTTTGATCTATGTCGATCCGACGACGGGCTCGGTCCAGGGACAAACGAACGTCGGCGCTCCGATCAGCCTGTCGCCGGTGGTGGCGAACTCGACGCTTTACATCCTGGACGATCGTGCCCGCCTGACGGCGTTCAGGTAAGAACTCGCGGCGCCCTCCCGGCGCTGCTATCGGCCGCCCATGCCTCTCCCGACCGTCGCCATCGTCGGCCGCCCGAACGTCGGCAAATCGACGCTGTTCAACCGGCTCGTCGGCAAGCGCCTGGCGCTGGTCGATGACCGGCCGGGCGTCACCCGCGATCGCAGGGAAGGCGATGCGCGACTGCTCGGTCTCGAGTTCCGGGTCATCGACACGGCGGGCTTCGAGGAGGAGGACCCGGAGACGTTGCCCGGTCGCATGCGGGCCCAGACCGAGGCCGCGGTGCGTGATGCCCAGGCGGCCCTGTTCCTCATCGATGCTCGCGAAGGCCTCACACCCCTCGATGAGGAGATCGGTCGTTGGCTGCGGGCGGAGTCGACTCCGGTGATCCTCGTTGCCAACAAGGCCGAGGGGCGTGCCTCGGAGAACGGTATCCTGGAGGCCTTTCGCCTCGGGCTCGGCGATCCCATCGCGGTGAGCGCCGAGCATGGCGAAGGCGTCGCCGACCTGTTCCAGGCGCTGCAGCCGTTGGTCGAACGAGATGAAAGCGACGATGAGGTAGAAGCGGAACGCGAAGACGCACCGCTCAAGCTGGCGATCGTGGGGCGTCCGAACGCGGGCAAGTCGACGCTTGTCAACACGATGATTGGGGAAGAGCGAATGATTACCGGCCCCGAAGCCGGGATCACGCGGGACTCGATCAGTCTCGAGTGGGACTGGGAGGGTCGCCCGGTCCGTCTGGTTGACACCGCCGGCCTGAGAAAGCGCGCCAAGGTCGAAGACAAGCTCGAACGGTTGTCGGTTGCGGACACCCGCCGTGCCATCGATTATGCGGAGGTCGTCCTCCTCCTGCTCGACGCGACCCGGGGCCTCGAGGCCCAGGACCTCAAGATCGCGGCGCAGGTGATCGAGGAGGGCCGCGCGCTCATCATCGCCCTCAACAAATGGGATGTCGCCGAGCATGCCTCGTCGTTGTTCAACGGCGTCAAGGCTGCGCTCGCGGAGGGGCTTGCCCAGCTTCCGCTCGTCCCGCTGCTCACGGTGTCGGCAAAGACCGGAAAGGGCGCCGACACCATCCTGAAGGTCGCGTTCGACCTACGCGAGGCGTGGGGACGCCGCGTGCCGACCGGCGAACTTAACCGATGGTTCGAAGCCGCCATCGATGCCAACGCGCCGCCCGCGCCGAAGGGCCAGCGCATCAAGCTTCGCTACATCACGCAGGTGAAGAGCCGGCCGCCGACGTTCGTCGTGTTCGGAAACCGCACCGACGAGCTCCCCGAAAGCTATCGGCGCTATCTGCTGAATGCGATGCGCCGCGACCTGAAGCTAGGGCCCGTGCCCATCCGACTCGATTTCCGCGGCCGCGGCAATCCGTTCGATCGAAACCGCCGCTAAGGCAAAGTTTACCCTTTTCCGACTATTCCCAATCGTTGGAGTTTGAGGAGCGGATGCGTGACCGACGAGGCTCGGAACATCGTCGATTGGGCCTATTTTGAGAAAAGCCGGACCGAACTCGGGCCCGGCTTCATCAAGATCTTGAGCTATTTCAAGGAAGACGGCGTCAAGTCGATCGGCCAAATCGAAGATGCGATGCGCGAGGAGAACACCACTGCGCTCGTCATTCCGGCTCACACCCTGAAAGGCGAGGCGCGGCAGCTCGGCGCCGAGCCACTGGCCAAGATCGCCGAGTTGATCGAGACCACCGCCCGCTTCTGCATCGAGTCCCACCGCTTTCCCGACGAATTGGTGCCGCAGGTCGTGGAGCTTCGGAAGTTGTTCGATGAGACGATCGAGCTGTTCGAGAAGGCCACGAATCCATTGGTCAGCCGGGCGCCCGCACCGGGCGGCTTCGGCCGCAAGCAGGTCAGCAACCAGGGCTTCGGCCGGATCTAAAATCCAATCCGGCGCAAATAGTGCCGGCTAATGAATGCTAGCGGCCAGCCGACCAGCACCACGTGAGCGAACAATTGAGTGCCGATGGCCATGGCTTTCAGCGGCCACGCTGCCGGAAAGCGCAGCGGAACCACGACCAGGTTCATCGCCACGTAGGTGACGAGGCCATAGACTAGCCCCCAAAGGAGCGGCTGGGCGGTCAATGAAGGAATGGTGCGCGCGGCGATCACGAATAGCGCCACCATGATCGCCATGAGGCCATAGTGCACTACCAAGCCAAGGACGGACCCGGAGGCGCCCCATTCGGTCGCTTGCGGAAACGGTCCGGAAGCGACGAAACGAAGCATTCCCGACGGTTCCTTACCGCGCATCAGCGTGAGGACGACGGCGAGCAGGATGTCGAGGGTGCCGCAGACCAAGGTTGCAACGATGATCGGTTTCCAAATCGCGTTGGCGTGCATGATCCCCCCTGTCAGCGATGCTCCTTCCTGATCACGAGCTTCAGTCCTGACCATATGTCGTCGACCGAACAGACCTTCACGTCGACGAGATGCATCGGAAGGGCGATGTCGCGGATAATATCCTCGGTGACGTCGGTGGAGACCTTCGACGATCTCTTCGGCCAGCTGACCCAGATCATCCCTGCGCGGTCGAGAAGCGGCAGCAGAGTGTGCAGCCTGGCTTCGAGTTCGGCGCGGGAAGTGGCGAACACATGCGCCTCGTCGATCGGTGCTTCTGGCGCCTCGAGTACGCGGAGCCCGTCCGCCGCAATCTCCTCGCGGACGCTGTCCGGCATTCTGTCCCACCAGACGCGCATGCCGTCCTTCAGCGACAGCTTTGTCGCCAGTGGCGTTCCGGAATAGCCGGAAGCCATCAGAACTCCGGCGAGAGCTCGCTGTCCATCAGCTTGGGGAAGAAGCCCTCATGCGCGGCGCGCAGGTCGCTGAGCGAGACACCGAATACGGAATCACCACCTGTGCGGCCCACATAAAGGGAGCCCAGACCAGCCTTCGCCAATAGCGTGGTTTCGGCATCGGCAACCGTTACGATGTAACGGGCCTGGTCTTCACCAAAAGCTTCCGGGACGTCGAGCCTCAGAGCCGGGTCAAACTCCACGCCTATATTGCCCGCAAGAGCCATTTCCGCGAGCGCGACAAGCAGGCCGCCGTCGCATATGTCGTGAACGGCGCTGACGGCACGGTTGGCGACGAGCCACCGGACTCCTTCCCCGACCTCTTTCTCACGGTCTAGGTTGATGGGTGGCGGAAGGCCATCCGAACGGCCGTGAATTACGCGCAACCACTCGGACTGTCCCACGTGGCCAGACGGCTTTAGTGAAGCATCCGAACTCTCGGGCCGTTCCAGTGCCCGACGCCAGAATTCTTCCGCCATCCGCTGGTCGTTGCCACCGATGACGAAGATCGCTTCACCAGCCGCTTTGAACCCGACCGTTGCCGACTTCTCCCAATCGTCCAGCAATCCCACGCCGCCGATCGCCGGCGTGGGGAGGATCGCAAGGCTCGACCCGTCCTCGCTCTTGGTCTCGTTGTAGAGGCTGACGTTGCCGCTCACGACCGGGAAGTCGAGCGCTCGGCAGGCTTCGGCCATGCCTTCGATGCAGCCGACGAACTGGCCCATGATCTCGGGCCGCTGCGGGTTGCCGAAATTGAGGCAGTTGGTGATCGCCAGCGGCTTCGCGCCAACCGCGCATAAGTTGCGATAGGCTTCGGCGACCGCCTGCTTTCCGCCCTCGACCGGGTCTGCGTAGCAATAGCGGGGCGTGCAGTCGGTGGTGATCGCCAGCGCTTTCTTCGACCCATGGATCCGCACCACTGCGGCGTCGCCGCCGGGGCGCTGCACGGTGTCGGCCCCCACGGACTGGTCATATTGCTCCCACACCCAGCGGCGGCTTGCGAGGTTCGGCGAAGCCATCAGCTTCAACAGGTCCGCGGCGATGTCGGTGTTCTCGGGAATGTCGGTCAGCGGCTCGGCCGGTTTGGGAATCGCATAGGGCCGCTCGTAAAGCGGTGCCTCGTCTGCGAGCGGGCCGAGCGGGATGTCGGCGACCGTTTCACCGTTCCACACCAATTCCATTCGCCCCGTGTCGGTCACCTCGCCGATCACCGCGAAATCGAGCTCCCATTTGCGGAAGATCGCCTCGGCCTCGGCCTCGCGGCCCGGCTTCAGCACCATCAGCATGCGCTCCTGGCTCTCAGACAGCATCATTTCGTAGGGCGTCATGCCGGCTTCGCGGCACGGCACCTGGTTCATGTCGAGCCGGATGCCGACGCCGCCCTTGCTCGCCATCTCGACGGAGGAGGAGGTGAGGCCGGCAGCGCCCATGTCCTGGATGGCGACGATCGCGTCGGAAGCCATCAGTTCCAGGCAGGCTTCGATGAGCAGCTTCTCCGTAAATGGGTCGCCGACCTGCACCGTCGGTCGCTTCTCCTCGCTGTCCTCGGAGAAGTCTGCGCTGGCCATGGTCGCGCCGTGGATCCCATCGCGGCCGGTCTTCGAGCCGACATAGACGATCGGGTTCCCGACGCCCGTCGCTGCCGAGTAGAAGATCTTGTCGGTCTTCGCGACGCCGACGGTCATCGCGTTGACCAGGATGTTGCCGTCGTAGGCGGCGTCGAAATTGACCTCGCCACCGACCGTCGGCACTCCGACGCAATTGCCGTAGCCGCCGATGCCGGCGACTACGCCCGCGACGAGATGCCGAGTCTTCGGATGGTCCGGCCGGCCGAACCGCAGCGCGTTCAGGTTGGCGATCGGGCGCGCGCCCATGGTGAACACGTCGCGCAGGATCCCCCCGACGCCGGTCGCCGCCCCCTGATAGGGTTCGATGTACGACGGATGGTTATGGCTCTCCATTTTGAAGATTGCAGCGTCGCCGTCGCCGATGTCGATCACGCCGGCATTCTCGCCGGGGCCGCAGATGACCCACGGCGCTTCCGTCGGCAGCTTCTTCAGGTGGATGCGCGAGCTCTTGTAGCTGCAATGTTCGGACCACATGACGGAGAAGATGCCGAGCTCGAGCAGGTTCGGCTCACGCCCGAGCGCCTTAACGATTCGGTCGAATTCGTCCGGCGCTAGACCGTGCTCGGCGACTGTTTCGGGAGTAATGCGGGGAGCTTCGAGGACGTCCATGGCGGCGCTCCTAGCCGCGTGGCCGGGTCAAGCCTAGATGTCGTGCCGAAGGAACTTCTGAGCCGACCAGATGAACGTCTGCGGCCGCCCGTCGATGACGTCGGCAAAGGATCCGCGCTCAGGCGACCAGCTCTCCTTGCCGATGCTCCAGAGGTTCTCGCTGATCCTCGTCATCGGGGTTTCGGTGCCGATCCATAGCTTGCCGCCGCGCTCGACGACCGGCGCAGGTCCGTACCACGGATTGTCGTTGACATAGCGTCCCGCGAGCTTCGCCAGCACCGGGTCGGAGGGCGGGAGCGTTACGGTGGCACCGTCGCGCGCGTACATCTCCGGTCCCCAGTTGGCGATCGTGACTCGTGATTCTACGCGGTCGAACTTGACGCTAAAATTGCGGAAGCGCGGGTGCGTCGTGCGGAAGATCTCGTCGCTCACCGGCTCAAGTGGAGCCGCGATGCCGCCCGCGACGATCGACAAAGGCGCGCCGAGGCGTACCTCGAGCGAGCCGCGGGGCCCGGAGTAGCGACCCACGTAGGCTGAACGATTTGGAAGCGCGGTCTGCAGCGGCGGCGGCGCGGGTAGGGCGCGTCCGCCCAAGGCGTTGGTCAACGCGTCCACTGCGAACCGCGTCAACAAGCGCGGCCGGTATTCGGCGAAAGCGTTGAGGGTCGAGCTGGCGAGGGCTCCGACTCCGCTAGCGACATCGACGTGGAAGGAAGAGGAAAAGCTCAGCATCCCACCGGTGTGATGCAGATAGGCGCGGCCGGCCTCGCCGACGTGCATCAAGCCGTTCCCGTAGCTCATTCCCGCAGTGTCGCTCGCGACCGCATGGGTCGCGAATGCCCGCGCCTGCAGCGGAGAAAGTCCGAGCGCGCCTTTGCCCTGCACCGCGCTCGCGAGCGCTTGTAGGAATGGCAGCATGTCGTCCGCAGTGGATGCCACGCAGCCCGCCCCAGCCGTCACATCGACCCATGGCGCGGGTGCCAGTGGAACGCCTCGCGCGTAAGCGGCGACTTGATCGGCCGGCTCATAGCCCTGAGCGTAGAGCGGGCGGTCTGAACCGATAATGGCGCCCCGCGAGCGCGCCATTCCGAGCGTCGCGAAGACGCGATCCCGGAGCACGCCCGCGAGCGGCTTGCCTTCGAGATGTTCGATCAGCTTGCCGAGGATCTCGTAGGCGACATTGGAATAATGCCAGTGCTGGCCGGGCGCGTAGGCGGTCCACAGCCCACCCGGGGGAAACATCGGTGCGCCTTCCGGCAGACCGGCGACATGATCGAGCATATGCTGGATCTCAATCCGATTGCCCGCAGGCAGCGGAATTGCGGGGAGCAAGTCGCTCAGGTGATCGGTCAGTCGGACGCGGCCCTCGGCGGCGAGTTGGTGGAGCGACGCCGCCAGCATCACCTTGCTGATCGAGCCGATCTGAAACAACGTGTCCGAAGTGATCGGGGTTTTCCCGTCGGCATTGGCGTAGCCGAAGTTGATCACCGTCCGAAGACCATCGGGTGTGACCAGGCCCAGAGTCATTCCCGGGAGATAATTGTACCGGAGATGCGCCTCGCCATAGGCACGGATCGCCGCCACCGCTGCGGCGAGTTGGGGTCGCCCTTGCGCGATTGCAGCAGGAGCCAGTTGGCTGCCGACCGCAACGCTCAATGCGCCGCCAGTGAATGTCCGTCTGCTGAGGCGCATGGATTGTCCCCTCCGCGGCCTTGATCCGAGGCCGCAAAGGGGGCTGTCAAGCTGGCCGCTGACTTAGGCGTTGCAGCTTTGAGCTGGATGACCCGGAATTGCGATCTTGGCCGAGCCGCCCGACGCCTTTCCTTCGAGCGAATAGCCACCAGCGGCGGTCATCGGCTTACCGGGCTCCGAGGCCACAACCGGCGTCGGAGCGCCGCCCTTTTCGGTGCGGATGTTGGCCGTCTTGTTGTCGGACAGCCAGTCGACATAGACAATCTTGTTGTCAGCGCAGCGATAGATCTTGCTCGCGGTAATCGACGGTGGAAGCTCGACAGGGCCATTGGCAACTGCCGGACTGTTGTCCTCTTGCGGACCTCCGGCAACGATGGTGTGGTTCTCCGGCTTGCAGCCGGCTAGCGCGGCGGCCGCAGCAAGTGCGATCAGCAGTGTGAGGCGAGTCATATGCCTGCGCCCCTCACATCTTCGGGAAGCAGCCGTCAAGGGCGCGTTCTTGCATATTGTCGATGTGGGACATAGCTTCGTCGATCAATGCCTTACCAGACCGGCAGTAGCGCTCAGCGCATTCGAATCGGGCTGACGGGCCTCGCTGCTGCCTTCATCATCGTCCTGTTTGCCTCCGCGATCAGCCGTTCGAGCCGCGAGGACACCGCCAACTCAGTCACCCAGGCGACCAGCAACGAGCCGAGCGAGCCGCTCGCCGAGATGGGCGTGGCCCCGGGCGCCTCGGATTCGACGAACACAAGCAACAACAACGCCGCTGCGAAGAAATGAAGCTCGCGCCTCAGCGCGCCTTACTCGTCATTTTCATTGCCGTTGTTCTGGGGTCGACCTTTGCAGCCGCCCTTTTGATGAAGGGTCCGGATCGACCTCCGGTGCTCGCTCAGGAGCGTCCGAAACTACTGCTGCTGACCAGCCTGCCGCTTGTTTTCAACGAGAGTTTCAGCCTCTCCGGTGGCGGGTCGCCCGCGCTCAAGAGCCTGCAAGGTCGGTACCAGGTCCTCCCGATCAGTGTCGCCGATGGCGCGGAACTCGCCAAGTCCGATCTGTTGCTGATGGCGCAGCCGCCGACCCAGACCGCGGAGAATCTGGTGGTACTCGACGAATGGGTGAGGCGAGGCGGCCGTCTGTTGCTGCTGGCCGATCCAATGCTTGAATGGCCGAGCAAGTTGCCGTTCGGGGATCCACTGCGGCCGCCGCCGGTGTTCATGGATACCGGCCTGCTGGCACATTGGGGAGTGCGGCTCGCCGGGCCGGATCGGCGCGGCCCTGCGATTCGGAAACTTGGCGGCTACGACGTGTTGACAGAATCGCCCGGCATTCTCAGCGGCGCTTGTTCGATCAGTGCCGATCGGCTTGTGGCTCGTTGCTACATCGGTGCAGGCAGCGCCACGATTGTGTCCGACGCGGATCTTCTGGATGTCGATCGGCTAGGCTCGGCCGGCCAGCATAACCTCGATGGGCTGCTCGCGGAGCTTGCGCGAGTCGGCCGCAGGTGATTCGCTTATCACAGACTTATCCACAGGGTTGGGGCCTCGAGCAGGAGACGAGACACATCGGTTGAATCAGCCGGAAATCCGCGGAATTCCGCCACTAACCATGAAATCCCATTAATTCCCACGAAAACCCATTGTATCCCGCGGTATGTTGAGTTACCAACATGTCTGGAGCGCGGGGGCTAACCCTTTGATTCGAACTTGAACGCGGCGCGCGCGACGGCGCGCATCCGCGGACCCTCGCCCGCGTGCTCCGAACGGGGAGTGGTTTGGCGTGGCGCTAGAGCATCTGTTTCAGGGCAGCGCTTTGAACGCGGTCGACGCAAAGGGCCGCGTATCCGTTCCCGCATTCCTTCGCGGCGTGATCGAGCGGCGCGGCGACGCCCGCACCATCGTCCTTGCCAAGCATGAGGCATTCCCTTGTCTCAGCGCCTATGATCCGGCTTACGCCTCGCTGAAGCACGCCAAGCTCGAGCGCCTGCTCGAAAAGGAAGAAACCAGCCCCGACGCGGCTCTCGAATATCAGCAGCGCAACCTCATGGCCTTCGCAGCCACCGAGGAGGTTCCCTACGACAGCTCCGGTCGCATCCTTTTCCCACCGTTGATGCGCCGCAAGGGCCAGATCGGCGAGCTCGCGCTCTTCCTGGGCACCGGCGAGACTTTCCAAATCTGGAACCCCGATCTGCTACTCAAGGATCCCCGGATCCCCGAGGATCTAAAGGACATCGCCCGTTTCCGCCTCGAAGATCGAGGCCAGTCGTGACCAGCACCGGCGCAAAAACGGCCCCACATGTGCCGGTGCTGGTCAGCGACGTGATCGCCGCGCTTGCGCTTCATGGTGGAGAGACGGCTGTCGACGGCACCTTTGGAGCGGGCGGCTATACGCGCGCCATGCTCTCTGCGGGGGCGGGACGAGTGATAGGATTCGATCGCGACCCCGATGCGATCGAAGCGGGAAGGTCGCTCGTCCCGGACCCGCGGCTGGAGCTGATCCAGGAAAACTTCAGCCAAATGGATCGCGTGCTGGCCGAGCGCGGCATTGGCCAGGTGGACGCGATCGCGCTCGATATTGGCGTCTCCTCGATGCAGATCGACCGCGCCGAGCGCGGCTTTTCCTTCCAGTCGGACGGGCCGCTCGACATGCGGATGAGCCGGTCGGGCATGACCGCCGCCGAGTTCTTGAACACGGCCGATCAGGCCGAGATCGTCCGGGTTCTGCGCGACTATGGGGAGGAGCCGCGTGCCCGAGCGATCGCCCGCGCCATCGTCGCCGCTCGCCCCCTCGAGCGGACCGCCGAGCTCGCCGCGATCGTCCGGCGCGCTGCCGGCTTCCGACAGGGTCAGAAGAGCGATCCGGCGACCCGAACTTTCCAGGCGATCCGGATTCACCTGAACGCCGAGCTTGACGAGCTGGAACAGGGGCTTGAGGCCGCGGAGCGCGCGCTGAAGCCCGGTGGCCGTCTCGCGGTCGTCACCTTTCACAGTCTCGAAGACCGGATCGTCAAGCGCTTCTTCCGGGAACGTAGCGGCGGCACTCCCGCCGGCTCTCGGCATCGTCCCACGCTCGCCGATCCGACGCAGCCGACCTTCGAGCGGGTCGCCAAGCCGGTCGCCCCTTCGGAGCGCGAGCTCGTCGTCAACCCGCGCGCCCGCTCGGCGCGCCTGCGCTCAGCCATTCGTACGTCAGCCCCTCCACGCAAGGAACGCCTGCAATGAGTAGCCGCAGCTTCCGCTCCGTCTTCATGGTCGCCAGCTGCGCCGGAGCGGCGCTTGGCTGCTACCTCGTTTCCCTGAGGGTTGCGTCCGAGCGCGCCCAGCTCGAGGACGTCGAGAACCATATCGTGCTCGCCCAGCGCGACATGCGCGTGCTTCAAACTGAAATCGGAACACGCGGCCGGCTCTCGCAACTCGAGCGCTGGAACGCGGGCGCCTTCGCGCTCTCCGCCCCGGCGGCCGACCAGTTCCTGAAGGGCGGATTCGAGCTAGCCCGGCTCGCACAGCCCGAGAAGAAGGTCGATTTCCAGGCGCCGGTCGTGCTCGCGTCGGCGCCTGCGCCGACGCCCAGCCCGACTCTCGGCCAGCCGCAGACGGACGATTCGGGCGTCGCGACGACCAATCCGAACGCTTTGCTTCATGAAGCAAGTTTGAAGACCGGGACGCGCGAGGTCCCGGCGCGGCCCGTCGCCGCATTGCCCCAGGCGACGGCCAAATCCACCGACAAGCCGGCAACGGCGGCTAAGCCGGCCCCCAGAAAGTCGGTGGAGAAGTCGGGCCTCGCGGCCGCCCAATTCATCAAGACGAAGCCGCCGAAGCCTGCGCCAAAGGTGCTCGCGACGGCAGTTAAGAAAACCGTGGATAAGCCGAAAGTCATTGTCGCGAGGCCGGTGACAAAGCCGATCCGGCTTGCGAAGGTCGACCCGCTCGCGCCGCTGCCGGCCCGGCATTCCGGTCATTCCAAGGACATCAACGCCGACTGATGAACGCACCGTCGCCCGCTCTCGTCGCGCCACGGCCCGAGCGGCTCCGGCTCGTCGGGCAGCGTCGCCAGCTCCTCGCCGTCATGCATCAGCGGCTGATGTTCGGGATGCTGGTCTATGGGGGCATCATCGCGATTATCGCGCTGCGCCTGCTCTATCTCGCGGCATTCGGCGACCATGCCGGTCGGAAGGAAGAGCTGACCGCGCTGATCCCTGATCGCGGGGACATCGTCGATCGCAATGGCGATCCGCTTGCGCGGACCATCGACGCCTGGACCATCGCCGTCCATCCCAACAAGGTGATCGGCGACAAGCTCGCGCTTGCCCAGCGATTGGCCGCGCTGATGCCCGAGCAGAGCGCCGAGCAATATTTTGCACTGCTGAGATCAGGCAAGCCCTTCATTTATCTTCGCCGTCGCGCGTCCCCCGCGCTGGTCGAGGCTGTCAATGCGATCGGTGAGCCGGGGGTCGCGATCGAACGCGAGCCCGACCGGCTCTATCCGCAGACTTCTCTTGCCGCCCACGTTCTCGGGTACACCGACATAGACGGCCACGGCGCCGCCGGCATGGAGCGCGCGTTCGACAAAGAGCTGTCGGACGTTTCAACACGCGGCGAGCCCTTGACGCTCTCGATCGACAGCCGAGTCCAGCAGGCGCTCGAGCACGAACTGTCCGACGCAATGACCAAGTTCTCTGCGATTGGCGCAGCCGGCGTGGTGATGGACGTGCACACGGGCGAGGTTTTGGCGATGACCTCACTGCCCGAGATCAATCCGAACGCGCCGGGAGCAGCGACGCCCGACGCTCGCTTCAACCGAGCAACGCAGGGGGTTTACGAGCTGGGCTCGACCTTCAAGCCATTCACGGTCGCGATGGCGATGGAAAGCGGCGTCATCAGGTCGTTCGGTCAGCAGTACAACTGCCCGAAGGTACTTCCGGCCTATGGTCACCTTGTCCACGATACGCACCCGTTCGGACGCATTTGCACGGTTGCCGAGATCATGGAGGAAAGCTCGAACATCGGCACCGCCCAGATCGCCGACCAGATCGGAACGCAGCGGCAGAAATACTGGCTGGGGAAGATGGGCTTTCTTGGGCCGGTTCCGATCGAGCTCAAGGAGCGCGGCCATGCGCTGACTCCGGGTTCGCGCTGGGGTCCGTTCGAAACCATGACCGTCGGCTTTGGCCAGGGCATCGCGGTCGCTCCGCTCCAACTCGCGATGGGTTACGCGACCCTGTTTGATGGCGGCGTCTATCATCCGCCGACCCTCTTGAAGATAGGTCCTGGTCACCCGCTGCCGGCGGGCAAGCGCGTGTTCAGCGAAGACACCAGCTACCGGATGCGCGGGCTGCTTCGCCTCGTCGTCATGAAAGGCACCGGCAGGAAGGCGGACGCGCCGGGCTATCGGGTCGGCGGCAAGACAGGGACCGCGCAAAAGCTGATTAATGGCCGATATAGCCAGACGATCAACATCACGAGCTTCGCGGGTGTATTCCCGATGGACGACCCGCGTTATGTGATCGTCGCCATGCTCGATGAACCTCACGCCACCAAGGATACGTACGGATTCACGACCGCGGGCTGGAATGTCGCCCCGGTCGTCAGTGGAACGATCAGTCGAATCGCGCCGATGCTTGGCGTCCAACCCGATATGAACCGGGAACCCGACATGAGCCAGGTCCTGCCCTATGTGCAGGACGCCAAAGCCGATTCGAAGAAGGACTGAGCGCTCGTGAAATTGCGCGACATCGCCGATGTCGATTCCAATGCAGAAGTGACGGGTTTTGCGATCGACCACCGGAAAGTGGCGAAAGGAAGCGTGTTCGGGGCCTTCAGGGGCGCTGTATTCAACGGCGAGGATTTCATCGAACAGGCGGTCGATCGAGGCGCTGTCGCCGTAATCGCTCGACCCGAGGCGGAGGTTGAGCGCGTGCCGCTCCTCAGCGACCCGGAACCGCGCAAGTTGTTCGCTGGCCTGGCCGCCAAATTTTACGCGCCCTTCCCGGATACAGTGGTCGCGGTAACCGGGACTAACGGCAAGACCTCGACCGTCGAGATGACGCGGCAGATCTGGCGGATGTCGGGCCATCGCTCAGCGTCGATCGGGACGCTTGGTGTGACGACGTCAGACGATCAGGTATCGACGGGGCTCACCACCCCCGACATCGTCACCTTTCTCAACAACATGGCCGGCCTCAAGCGGATGGGGATCAGCCACGTCGCTTACGAGGCATCGAGCCACGGCCTTGACCAGCACCGCGCCGAGGGCGTGCCGCTCGCGGCCGCCGCCTTCACCAACTTCAGCCGCGACCATCTCGATTATCACGCGACGATGGAGGCCTATTTCGAAGCGAAGATGCGGCTGTTTGACGAGCTGCTTGAACCTGGCAAGCCTGCCGTAATCTGGACCGACGATCCCAAATCCAATGAGGTGATCGAGCGCTCTGGCCGACGTGGGCACGAAGTGCTGACGGTGGGTCGCAAGGGCCAGACCATCAAGCTGATCCAACAGAGCCCGTCAGCGCTCGGTCAGACGCTGACGCTTGAACATGCCGGCAACTCGCACCGCCTCGCGCTGCCGCTGATCGGCGCCTACCAGGCAGCCAATGTGCTGACCGCCGCCGGGCTCGTGCTCGCAACGGGCGGGGAGTGGGATGGCACCTTCTCGGCAATGCAGCGCGTAGCTCCGGTGCGGGGCCGGCTCGAGCGCGCGGTAATCAGTCGCGGCGGCGTGCCCGTGTACATTGACTATGCCCACACGCCCGACGCGCTTGACGCAGCGATCGCCGCGCTTCGGCCGCATGTCGAAGGACGGTTGATCACGGTGTTCGGCGCAGGTGGCGACCGCGACCAGGGCAAGCGACCCGAGATGGGCAGGGTCGCAATGCGACTCTCCGACGTGGTGATCGTTACCGATGATAATCCGCGAAGCGAGGAGCCGGCGTTGATCCGCGCCGCTATCATGGCCGGCGCATCCGGTGCAACGGAAGTTCCCGGTCGCCGCGAAGCGATCGCCGAGGCGATCCGCCTCGCCCGCGAAGGCGACATCGTGCTGGTCGCGGGCAAGGGGCACGAAACTGGCCAGATCATCGGCGACAAGGTGCTTCCGTTCGACGACGCCCTCGTCGCGCGGGAGTGCGCCGCATGACCGTGCTCTGGACATCCGAGGAGATCGCGGTCGCGACGGGCGGCACCGTCAGTGCCTCTTTCGAGGTGACTGGAGTCACGTTCGATAGTCGGGAAGTGCACCCTGGCGACCTGTTCGTCGCCATGCCGGGGACCGCTTACGACGGCCATAAGTTTATCGAGGGCGCCTTTGCCGCAGGTGCGGCCGGTGCGATCGTCTCGCAGCCGGTCGGCGATGGCCCTCACGTGCTGGTAGACGATACTTTCGCCGCGCTCGAGGCTCTCGGTCGCGCTTCGCGGGAGCGCTCCGGGGCCAGGATCTTCGGGGTCACGGGTTCGGTCGGCAAAACCAGCACCAAGGAAGCGCTTTACGCCGCGCTGGATCGCAACCGCCCGGGCAAGGTCCATCGTTCCGTCAAGAGCTACAACAACCACACCGGAGTGCCCCTCAGCCTCGCGCGGATGCCACGCGACAGCGAGTATGCGGTGTTCGAGATGGGAATGAACAACGCTGGCGAAATTCGGGCGCTGGTGCGCCAAGTGCGACCGCATGTGGCCCTGATCACGGCGATCGCGCCCGCGCACATCGAAAATCTGGGCTCCGAAGAAGCGATCGCCGATGCGAAGGCCGAAATCTTCGAAGGCCTGGAGCCCAACGGCATCGCCATCGTCCCAAACGATACGCCGCACCGAGACCGCCTAGTGAAGGCGGCTCGGCGCCACGCCGAACGGATCATCACCTTTGGCAGCGGCGACGCCGACGTCCACGCGATCCATGCTGTTGCTGCGGAGAGCGGCGGAAGCCTGATCGGCGCTGCCCTGCTCGAGCGCGAGCTCACCTTCACCATCTCGCAGCGCGGCGAACATTGGGTCTCCAACTCGCTCGCGGTGCTTGCCGCCGTCGAGGCCGTGGGCAGTGACGTTGGCCGCGCCGGCCTCGCCCTCGCGGACCTCGGCGGGCTGAAAGGTCGCGGCGCGCGCCACGTGATCGAGATCGACGGTGGTGAGCTGGTGCTGATCGATGAGAGCTACAACGCCAATCCCGCTTCAATGGCGGCCACGCTCAAGAGTCTCGGCGCCGAGAAGGACGTGGGTCGCCGTATCGCTGTCTTGGGGCCGATGCGCGAGCTTGGTGAGCATAGCGACGTCCTTCACGCAGGCCTCGCACCCGCCGTCCTCTCAGCGCACGTCGACCGCTTGATCCTGATCGGCGACGAGATGCGGCCGCTCGAATTCGCGCTCGCGGCGCGAGTTCAAACGGAGCGAGTCTCCACGGTCGATGAGGCGACGACCGCGCTTCGCCACCTCGTCCGCCCGGGCGACGCGGTGCTCGTCAAGGCAAGCAATTCCGTGGGGCTGGCGAAGCTTGTCGAGAGCATGGCAAAGGAACCGGCATGCTCTACCTGATCGCCGAGCAGCTCGGCTTTCCCGGAATCCTCAATCTGATTCGCTACATCAGCTTTCGTGCCGGCGCGGCGAGCGCCACCGCGCTGCTGATCGGGCTGCTGCTCGGCCCCAAGTTCATCAGCTGGCTTCGCGCCAAGCAGGGCAAGGGCCAGCCGATCCGAAGCGACGGTCCGCAAAGCCACCTCGCCAAGCGCGGCACGCCGACCATGGGCGGCCTGCTGATCCTGACCTCACTGGCGATCTCGGTCCTGCTTTGGATGGACCTCAGGAACCAATACGTCTGGGCGTGCCTGCTGGTGACCGCGGGCTTCGGGCTGATCGGCTGGCTCGACGATTACGACAAGGTGAAGAAGGCGCACCACGCAGGCCTCTCGGGCAAGACCCGGCTGGCGCTCGAATTCATGATCGCGGGCGTTGCCACCTGGCTGATGGTTCGGACCGGCGGTACCGGGCTTCATCTGCCGTTCGTCAAGGAAACGGTGCTCGACCTCGGCTGGTTCTATATCCTGTTCGGCGCGTTCGTGATCGTCGCGTTCGGCAATGCGGTGAACCTGACCGATGGCCTCGACGGTCTCGCCACCATGCCGGTGATCATTGCCAGCCTGGCCTTCCTGCTGATCTCCTATCTCGTGGGCAACGTGAAGTTCGCCGCCTACCTCGGCATTCCGCACGTGCCCGGGGCCGGCGACCTCACCGTGCTGCTGATGGCGATCATCGGTGCCGGGCTCGCCTTTCTGTGGTTCAACGCCCCGCCGGCAGCGGTTTTCATGGGCGATACCGGTAGCCTCGCGCTCGGGGGCGCTCTTGGGGCCATCGCGGTCGCCACGCACCACGAGTTCGTGCTGGCGATCGTCGGCGGCTTGTTCGTCGTCGAAGCGCTTAGCGTGGTGATCCAGGTCGCGGTCTACAAGCGCACCGGGAAGCGCGTGTTCCTGATGGCCCCGATCCATCACCATTTCGAGCATCTCGGCTGGTCCGAGCCGACGGTCGTGATCCGTTTCTGGATCATCAGCTTCGTGCTGGCCCTCGCGGGTCTCGCGACCCTCAAACTGCGGTGATCACGGCACGAGCCTTCGCGGGCAAGCATTATGCGGTTTACGGCGTGGCGCGGTCGGGGTTGGCGACGGTTGAAGCGCTGCTAGCCAGTGGTGCGAAGGTGACGGTGTGGGATGACAGGCTGCTCCCCGGCGAAGGCCGGGGCCCAGGCTGCGAAGCAGCGGTTCCCGCTGCCCTGGACCCCGGCCTTCGCCGGGGTACCGAAATAGCAAACCTCAACGAAGCCGAACTCAGCCAGTTCGATAGCGTCGTCGTCACTCCTGGCCTCCCGCTCAATCGTCATCCGATCGCGCAGCGCGCCCGCGACGCAGGCGTTGAGATCATCGGGGACATTGAGTTGTTCGCCCGAGCGCGACCGGAGCTTCCGCCGCACAAGGTGATCGGCATCACGGGCACCAATGGCAAGTCGACCACCACCGCACTTGTGCACCACATTCTCAAGACGGCGGGCGTGCCGACCACGATGGGCGGCAACATCGGCCTTCCGATCCTCGCCCAGGACCATTTGCCGGAAGGCGGGGTCTATGTGCTCGAGCTGTCGAGCTACCAGATCGACCTGACGCAGAGCCTCGACTGCGACGTCGCCGTGCTGCTCAACGTCACGCCCGACCACCTCGACCGCTATGAGAGCTTCGAGGCTTATGCGGCGTCAAAGGCCCGGCTGTTCGAGATGCAGTCCCCAGGCAGAATCTCGTTCATCAACTTCGACGACGCAGAAGGTCATCGTCTACTGACAAGCTTGCACGAAAAGGATCGAAGCCGAATTTATCCAGCGATGCTCACCGGGGCGTCTGTTGCCGATTTTCACAGGTCGCCAAACGATGATTTTTGGGAGGCAGAAGACACAAGCCAAGCAGAGTGGCCGGCCCTCCAGGGTCCTCACAATGCGATCAATGCTGTGGCTGCAACTGCAGTCGCGATGGCTCTTCAAATTTCGGACAGCGATATCGGCCGAGGCCTCCGCACCTACCCCGGTCTCCCCCACCGCATGGAGCGCATCCGCGA
>DASSIU010000225.1:0-3034 GCA_035691585.1 Sphingomicrobium sp.
GCGGAGACGCCGACGGCATATATCGCGATGGGCTTCGACGACGACCTCAGCCGGGCGACCCGCAAGGCGCTCACCAACATGATCGACTTCCTGGTCAGTGAGAAAGGCATGACCCGCGACGACGCCTATATGCTGATCAGCGTGGCCGGCGATGTGGAGGTGACCGAGCTGGTCGACCGCAACAAGGGCGTGCACGTGGTGCTGCGAAAGGCGCTGTTCACGGCGAAATGATGCCCTTAGCGCGCTTCGGCGCGAGTCAGCAGGTAATCCTGATGCATGATGTTGTGCGAGAAATAGGGCTCGGCCAGATCGATCATCTCCTGGCGGATGGCGCCGAGCTGCTCGGGGTCGTTCGCCAGTCGCTCGACGATCTTCTGCAAAGGTCCGATCGACGCGCTCATGTAATGCCACAGGTGCGGCAAGCTTAGCGCCGGAACGTGCATCACCCCGCGCTCGAAAAACGGCGGGCCGAAACCTTTCGACAGCCGCTCGGTCACGACTGGCACCAGGCCCCACAGTGGCGGCGGGGACGCGCCTTCAGGCGGGGGCGGAGAGTGGCGCCCTACTAAGGCGAAGAAGCGCCCGACGAAATGCTCGGGCGGCCAGGTCGCGAAGGCGATCCGCCCACCCGGCTTCAGCACGCGCCGCATCTCCGCGAGCGCGACGTCCGCCTGAGGCGCGAAAATATGGCCGAACTGGCTGACAACGACGTCGAAGCTTGCGTCGGGATAGGGCAGGCGCTCGGCATCGCCCTCAGTCCAGTCGATCGGGCCGCATCCGGCGATCTGCTCATTCTCGCGCGCATGCTCGAGCAGTGCGGGCGTGAGGTCGAGACCGGACACCTTTGCGCCGAGCCGCGCTGCGGTGATCGCGACGACGCCCGTGCCGCAGCCGACGTCGAGCACCCTCTCACCGGCGCTCACGTCCGCAAATTCGATGAGGTGTCCCGCAACCGGTGTGGTCAATGCAGCGGTTGGAGCGAACGAGGACCACATCTCGCGCTGCCGGCCCTTGAACTCGGCAAACCTGTCGTCCGTCATGGCGATCTCCCTGGAAGGCAAGCGGCAATTAGCAGGGAACGCACGCTGGGGACACACACCGGGCACAAGCTTGTCGCCTGGCGAAGGCGCGGCTGGAATGCGACCGCCGAGTCCCTATGTGGGCGTCATGACCTCCGACCGGCAGAAGGCGCTCGCCGAATTCAGGCGCATCATGAAATGGATCGCGGCAATCGCGGTGCTGATGGTCGCGGGCGCGCTCTTCTATCTCTATGAGACCAGCAGCCTCGACCTGAACACGGTGATCGCGACGACGCTCGGCGTCTTCTTCTCGGTGCTGCTCGGCTGCGGACTGTTTGCGGCCGCCTTCTTCAGCTCGAACAGCGGTTACGACCAGAGCGTCACCGACATCACCAGGTCGGAACGAGACCGGAAGTAAGCTAGCGAATGACGCGCGTGACGTGGCCCATCTTGCGGCGGGGTCGCGCCTCTCCCTTGCCGTAGAGGTGGACGTGCGCGCCGCGCTCGGCGACCAGCTCGGGCCAGCGGTCGATGTCGTCGCCGATCAGATTGTCCATCACGGCGTGCCCGCGGGTGAGGCCTGTGACTCCGGGCGGCAAGCCGCAGATGGCGCGGATGTGCTGCTCGAACTGCGATGTGACCGCACCCTCGATCGTCCAGTGGCCGCTGTTGTGGACCCGCGGTGCGATCTCGTTGACCAGCGGGCCGTCGGGCGAAGCGAAAAACTCGACGGTCAGCACCCCGACATGGCCAAGCGCCTCGGCGATTCGGAGCGTGGCCTCGCGCGCCTCGGTGACCTGGGCCGCGACGGGGGCGCTGCACGGAACGGTAGAACGGCGGAGGATGCCCCCGCCATGCTCGTTCTCGGGCGAGTCCCAGAAGGCGTGGCGGCCGTCCTCCCATCGCGCGACGATCACGGAGAATTCGGCCATGAAGTCGACCCCGGCTTCGGCGACGGCGGGCTCTTCGCCGATGGCCTTCCAGGCAGCTTCGGCTTCACTGGATTCGCGGACCCAGGCCTGCCCCTTGCCGTCATAACCATAGCGGCGCGTCTTCAGGACGAGCGGCGTGCCGAGCTCGGCGACAGCGGTCCGCACCTCGTCGAGCGAGGACACGGTGCGCCAGGAAGTCACTCTCCCGCCGGTACCCTCGATGAACGCCTTCTCGCGACCGCGGTCCTGGGCAATGGCCAGCGAGCGCGTCGACGGCAGGAGCCTGGCGCCGAGCACGTCGAGCGCGGCGACGGGCAAGTTCTCGAACTCGTAAGTGGCGATATCGACCTTCGCGCCGAACGCGCGCAATGCTTCCAGGTCATCGTAGTCCGCGCGCGTCACGAACGCCGCGACGTCCGCCGCCGGCGGGTGGTCGTGAGGGTCGAAAATGTGAGTCCGATAGCCAAGCTGCGCCGCCGCGACGGAGAGCATCCGGCCGAGTTGGCCGCCGCCAATGATCCCGATCGTGGAACCCGGGGGAATCGTCATCGAGGCGCTTCGGCCACGGATCCGGTTTGCGCCTCTCTCCAGGCCTGGAGCCGCTGGCCAATCGCTTCGTCGGTCGTCGCCAGCATCGCCGCGGCGAGCAGCGCGGCGTTGATCGCGCCCGCCTTGCCGATCGCCAGCGTTCCGACCGGTACTCCGGCGGGCATCTGAACGATCGAGAGCAGGCTATCCATGCCCTTGAGCGCCTGGGTCTCGATCGGCACCCCGAGCACCGGAAGCGCGGTCATCGAGGCGGTCATTCCTGGCAAGTGCGCGGCTCCGCCGGCCCCGGCGATCACTACCTTGAGGCCGCGGGCCTTCGCCGAATGGGCATAGTCGTACAGCCGCTTCGGAGTCCGGTGGGCGGAGACGATCTTCGTCTCGTGCGCGACCCCAAGTTTGTCGAGGGTCTCGGCGGCGTGGCGCATCGTCTCCCAGTCGGAGCTGCTGCCCATGATGATGCCGACCAGCGGCTCCGTCATTGTCCCGCCTTGAAGCAGTTGTAGGAAAGCGGTCGTTTAGGGGGGCGATTCTGCC
>DASSIU010000226.1:0-5183 GCA_035691585.1 Sphingomicrobium sp.
GGCGAGGACTCGGGTGTCACCGGAGTCCTCATCCGCAACGGCCGGGTCGATGGCGGCGCAGACCCGCGGCGAGAGGGCGTGGTGCTGGTCCTGAAGCGCTAGGACAGGTCGGTCCCGACAGCTTCGCCGATGCTGGCGAAGCCTTCTCGCTTCAGTCGCCGCGCCAGTCCGCGGGCGATCCGGGCCGCAACGCCAGGACCTTCGTAAACCATCGCCGTGTAGAGCTGGACGAGGCTAGCCCCAGCCCGGATTCGCTCCCAAGCGTCTTCCGCCGAAGCGATCCCGCCGACGCCGATCAACGGCATTTCGCCTTCGCTCGCGCGGCGGAACCTGCGGAGGGCGTCGAGCGCGAGCGGTTTCAGCGGCGTGCCTGACAGGCCGCCAGGCTCATTGGCATAGCGAGACTTTAAGGGCGGCCGCGACACCGTTGTGTTGGAGACGATGATCGCGTCGATCCCATGGTCTATCGCCGCGCGGACGATCCGCTCCGGATCGCGTTGGTCGAGGTCGGGCGCCACCTTCAGGAAGATCGGCTTCTTCGCCCTGACGTCTTGCACGGCCGAGAGCAGCTCCTCGAGCGCCCCCTCGTCCTGCAGCCCGCGAAGACCCGGTGTGTTGGGCGAGCTGATGTTCATCGTCAGGTAATGCGCGACGGGCGCCATGGCGCGGACGCCGTTCACATAATCGGCGATGCGATCTTGGCTGTCCTTGTTGGCGCCGATGTTGACGCCGATGATGCCTGGCAGCCTCATGTCCTGCTGCAGCCGACCGTGCGCGGCGGGCTGTCCGCCATTGTTGAAGCCCAGCCGGTTGATGACTGCGCGGTCTCGCCTCAGGCGGAACAAACGGGGCTTCGGATTACCGTCCTGTGCGCGCGGCGTCAGCGTCCCCACCTCGACGAAGCCGAATCCGAAGGACAGTAGCTGCTCGGCCACTTCGGCATCCTTGTCGAACCCCGCGGCCAGCCCGATCGGAGTCGGGAAGTCGATCCCCGCCACGCGAGTCCTCAACGAAGCCGGAAGGCTTGGGGGCCGTCGCGGCGGCATCAGGCGAAGCGTCTTGACCGTCAGCCGATGCGCCGTCTCCGCGTCGAGCGCGAAGGCAAAGGGTCGGATGAGTGGGTAGAGATGCATCGCACTCCTTCGTCATCCCGGGCTTGACCCGGGACCCGCCTGTTCTCCTGGCTGTAAGAAAGGAAGGCAGGCCCCGGATCAAGTCCGGGGTGACGGTTGAGTTTCAGAGCGAAACCCCCTAAATCGGACTAGAAAGCTCCGAATTATCATGCGCCTTAGCCATCTTGCCGATTATGCGGTCGTTCTGATGACCGCCGCCGCCCGCCGGCCCGCGGGCGCACGCCTCAGCGCGACGGAGCTTGCGGCGGAGACGGGAGTACCCCTCCCGACGGCGCAGAAGCTGATGGGCCAGCTAGCCCTCCGCGGGCTCCTGTCCAGCGTGCGCGGTGCGGGGGGCGGTTTCGCGCTCGCGCGGCATGCGGAAGCAATCAGCCTCGCCGATATCGTCGAAGCGGTCGAAGGGCCGATCGCGCTCACCATGTGCTCGGATTCGACCAATCACCAATGCCTGCTCGACGCCCATTGCCGAGTGAAGCCGCACATCGGAGTAGTCGGCCGGGCGGTGCGCGGGGCGCTTGGAGCGGTAACGCTGCAGCAGCTCAGCACCCCGGCGAAGGCCGGGGCCCAGCCCGGACAAGAAAAGGTCTGGGCTCCTGCCTCCGCAGGAGCGCAGGCAAGATGAATGAGGCCGTCAAAAATCGCGAGCTCAAGGACAGGATCGCGCAGGATTACGAATGGGGCTTCGTCTCGGAGGTCGAACAGGAGTTCGCCCCGAAGGGCCTCAGCGAAGACACGGTCCGATTCATCTCGGGCAAGAAGAACGAGCCCGAGTGGATGCTCGACTGGCGGCTCAAGGCTTATCGGGCCTGGCTCGAGATGGAGGAGGTCAGCTGGGCAAAGCTCGACATCCCGAGGATCGACTACCAGGACGCTTATTATTACGCCGCGCCGAAGGCGAAGCCGAAGCTCGCCTCATTGGACGAGCTCGACCCCGAAATCCGCCGCACCTACGAGAAGCTCGGTATCCCGATCGAGGAGCAGAAGGTGCTCGCCGGAGTCGAAGGCGCGGCCAGGGTCGCGGTCGACGCGGTTTTCGACAGCGTTTCCGTCGCCACCACCTTCCGCGAGGAGTTGAAGAGGGCAGGGGTCATCTTCCTCTCCATTTCCGAAGCGATCCGTGAGCACCCCGAGCTGGTGAAGAAATATCTCGGGTCCGTCGTTCCGCAGCGCGACAATTATTTCGCCTGCTTGAACAGCGCGGTCTTCAGCGACGGCACCTTCGTCTACGTGCCCGAGGGCGTCCGCTGCCCGATGGAGCTGTCGACCTATTTCCGCATCAATGCCGAGAACACCGGGCAGTTCGAACGCACGCTGATCGTCGCCGACAAGGGCGCGTACGTCTCCTACCTCGAAGGCTGCACCGCGCCGATGCGCGACGAGAACCAGCTCCACGCGGCCGTGGTCGAGATCTTCGCACACGAGGACGCCGAGGTGAAATACTCGACCGTCCAGAACTGGTATCCCGGCGACAAGGAAGGGCGCGGCGGAATCTTCAACTTCGTCACGAAGCGCGCCTTGTGCAGCGGCGACCGCTCGAAGGTCAGCTGGACCCAGGTCGAGACCGGGAGCGCGATCACCTGGAAGTACCCCAGCTGCATCCTCAAGGGCGACGGCAGCGTCGGCGAATTCTATTCGGTCGCGCTGACCAACAACCGCCAGCAGGCCGACACCGGCACCAAGATGATCCACATCGGCGCCAACTCGCGCTCGACCATCGTATCCAAGGGCATCAGCGCCGGCCGCTCCAACAACACCTATCGCGGCCTGGTCCGCGTGCTCCCGCGCGCGGAGAATGTGCGCAACTTCACCCAGTGCGATTCGCTGCTGCTGGGCGGCGACTGCGGCGCGCACACCGTCCCCTACATCGAGGTCAAGAATCCGACCGCGACGATCGAGCACGAAGCCACGACGTCGAAGATCAGCGAGGACCAGCTCTTCTACGCGATGTCGCGGGGCTTGGACCAGGAAGCCGCGGTCGCGCTCATCGTCAACGGCTTCGCCCGCGAGGTCTTGAAGCAGCTGCCGATGGAGTTCGCGGTCGAGGCGCAGAAGCTGCTTGGAATCAGCTTGGAAGGATCGGTTGGGTGAAGCAGGTCTCGAAGGAGCAGGCAGTCGCCGACGCAGTTCGCCATAGCAGAGGCAACCGCAAGGAGATTGAAGCCAGTAAGCGTGCTGGATGCTTTTCCTGCGGCGATGCCTTCCCAGCGAAAGAAATCGTTGAATGGAGGGACGAATGGACATCACCCGAAAAGCAAAACCGGGTGCCGCGATGGAGCGCCATCTGTCCTGAATGCGGAAAAGCGACGGTGATTGGCGACGCCTCGGGTCTGCTCACGATGCAAGACTACGGAATGATTCTCAAACACCTGATGCAAGAACGACATGCTTAGAATCACCAACCTCCATGCGACCGTCGCTGACAAGCCGATCCTTAACGGCGTGTCGCTGCACGTGCCCGCCGGCGAGGTGCACGCGATCATGGGTCCCAACGGCTCGGGCAAGTCGACGCTCGCCTATGTGCTCGCTGGGCGGCCCGGTTATGAGGTGACGCAAGGGTCGGTGACGTTCACGCCCACCCGTCACCCCGGCCTTGAGCCGGGGCCTGCCTTCCTTGAAGACGGTGAAAAGAAAAGGCGGGTCCCGGGTCAAGCCCGGGATGACGAATTGGACCTGCTTGCCCTCGAACCGCACGAGCGCGCGGCGGCGGGGATGTTTCTCGGGTTCCAATATCCGGTCGAGATACCTGGCATCTCGTATCTCCAGTTCCTGCGCGAGAGCCTCAATGCGCAGCGCCGTTCGCGCGGCGAGGCCGAGCTGTCCGCCGGCGACTTCATCAAGCTCGCGCGCGAGCAAGCGAACCTCCTCGGCATGGATGCCGAGATGCTCAAGCGCCCGGTCAATGTCGGCTTTTCCGGCGGCGAGAAGAAGCGCGCCGAGATGGTCCAGATGGGCATCATGGCGCCAAAGTTCGCGGTGCTCGATGAGACCGACAGCGGCCTCGACATCGACGCGCTGAAGGCCGTCGGCGCAGGCATCAACCGCATCATGCGGGCACCCGACAAGGGCGTGCTGCTGATCACCCATTACCAGCGCCTGCTCGATTACGTGGAACCGGACCGGGTCCACGTGATGCTCGACGGTCGAATCGACCGCAGCGGCGGCCCAGAGCTGGCGCGTGAGCTCGAACGCGAGGGCTATGCGGAGGCGACCGCCTGATGACCGCGCCTTTCCCCAGCCGCAAACAAGAGGAATGGCGCTACGCCGACTTGGACGCGCTGCAGCCCGTCTGGAAGCAGTTCGCCGAGCCGGTGACGCTCACGATCGGCGTGGGCGAGAGTCTTGAGGAGAACTGGCTTCCGGCCGCCGACGACGTGCAGCTGCGCCGCGTGCAGATGGCGTTGGAGGCAGGAGCGAAAGCGCGGCTGTTCGTGCTCAACAATGCGCCCGTCTATGGCCGGATGGAGCTTCAAGTGTCGCTAGCAGAAGGCGCGGAGTTCGAACTCTATGGCGCGATCATCGGCACCGGCCTGTCGACCAACGAGATCGTCACCAACATCAAGCACATCGGCGTTGGCGGCCGCTCGCGCCAGACGATCCGCAGCGTGTTGAACGGCAAGGCGGTTGGCTCCTATCTCGGCAAGGTCGAGGTTGCTCGAGGCGCCCAGCAAACCGACGCCGAACAGTCGGTGAAGGCCATGCTCCTCGACCGTGGAGCGACAGCGAACTGCAAGCCCGAACTCGAGATTTTCGCCGATGATGTGAAGTGCGCCCACGGCGCTTCGGTCGGCGAACTGGACGCGATGCAGCTGTTCTACGCCGAGAGCCGCGGGCTCGACCCGGCGAGCGCGCGGGCGCTGCTGCTTCAAGGGTTCGTGACGGGGCTGTGGGATAGTGCGAGCGACGGCGATGCGATCCGCAACGCCGCGCGTGAGGCGCTGAGGAAGGTCGTATGAACGCGCCCGCCCGCATCAACTCGGCGCTGAACGTCCGCGAGCAATTTCCGGCGATCGAGAACTGGCATTATCTCGACAGCGCCGCGACCGCGCAGAA
>DASSIU010000227.1:0-8251 GCA_035691585.1 Sphingomicrobium sp.
CGCCTCGCGATATTTGACGACCGTCCGGCGGGCGCAGTCGAAGCCGCGCTGCTTGAGCAAGGCCGCAATCGCGTCGTCGCTGAGGATCTCGGCTTCGGCATCGATCAATTCCCTGATCGCCGCCTTGACTGCCTCGGCCGCCGCGCCGCCTTCGCCTTCGGACGTCGCGACTCCGGAACCGAAGAAATATTTCAGTTCGAATAGGCCGCGGTCGCACAGTAGATACTTGTTCGAGGTCACCCGGCTGACGGTCGACTCGTGCATGCCGATGGCCTCGGCAACCTCGCGCAGCGTCATGGGCTTCATGGCCGAGACGCCGCGCTCGAAGAAGCCTTGCTGGCGCTTCACGATTTCCGAGACGGTCTTGACGATCGTTCGCGCCCGCTGGTCGAGCGCCTTCACCAGCCAGTTGGCGCTCTGAAGGCATTCGCTTAGCCACGCCCGCGAGGCCTTGTCCTGCGGTCCGGACCTTAGCTCCTGGTAGTACCGGCGGTTGACCAGCAGCCGCGGCAGGGTCGCCTGGTTCAATTCAACCGCGAAGCCGGCCCGGGTGCGGCGGACGAACACGTCAGGCGTGACCTCCTCGGTCGCAGTGCCCGAGAAGCGGCAACCGGGCTTGGGATCGTAGGCACGCAGCTCGCGGATCATGTCCGCCATGTCTTCGTCGTCGACCCCGCAGATGCGTTTGAGATCGACCGTCCTGCCCTTGGACAAGAGGTCGAGATTGTCGATCAGCCGCGCCATCGCCGGGTCGTAGCGGTCGGCCGCTTTGGCCTGGAGCGCAAGGCATTCGGCGAGCGACCGAGCGGCCACTCCGGCCGGGTCGAGGCCCTGCACGATCTCGAGCGCTGCTTCGACGAGGGAGATTGGAGCGCCGGTCAATTCGGCAATCTGGTCGAGTGAAATGGTGAGATAGCCGGTTTCGTCCAGCGCTTCGGCGATAATTCGCCCGATATTGCCAAGATCGCCGGAATAACCGTGAAGCTGGTCCTGCAAATGCTCGGCAAGCGAGGTGGCGGCATATTGGACGCGATCGAAATCGAACGCCTCGTCGCTGGTCCCCGACGTCACGACGTCGTTGACGCTGTCGGTTTCGAGCGCCTCGGACTGCCAGTCGACGTCGAGCGGCCGGTCATCGTCGGCCTGACCCATGATGAGGTCATCGGCACCCGGATCCTCGGGCGCTTCGTCGCCCTCCGCGTCGTCGGCAATAAAGTCCCCCGCCGGCTGCTCGTCAGGCTCTTCCGGTCGCGCTTCCAGCAGCGGGTTCTTCGACAGTTCCTCGGCGAGGAACGCATCGAGCTCGAGGTTGCTGAGCTGCAGCAGCTGGATCGCCTGCCTGAGTTGGGGAGTCAGGACCAGCTGCTGCGACTGGCGGATACTTAGGGAGGGGCCCAGGCCCATCGCTTGTGCTCGCTACAACGCGAAGCTCTCGCCGAGGTAGAGGCGCCGGACCTCCTGGTCGGCGACCAACGCTTCGGGAGTGCCAGCGAACAGGACCTGGCCGTCGTAGATGATGCAGGCGCGATCGACGATATCGAGCGTCTCGCGGACATTATGGTCGGTAATCAGCACCCCGATATCTCGGCTCTTCAGCTCACGGACCAGTTCGCGAATGTCGGAGATCGAGATCGGATCGATGCCCGCGAATGGTTCGTCGAGGAGCATGATGGACGGATGTGCAGCGAGCGCTCGAGCGATCTCGCATCGGCGCCGCTCGCCCCCCGACAAGGCGATCGCCGGCGAATCGCGAAGCGCGGTCAGGCCGAACTCGCCAAGAAGCTGCTCGAGGCGGTTGCGGCGCACATTTGCATCCGATTCGGAGGCCTCGAGGACCGCCACGATATTCTCCTCGACCGTCATCCCGCGGAAGATCGAGGTCTCCTGCGGCAGGTAGCCGAGGCCGAGGATTGCGCGGCGATACATCGGCAGGCCAGTGATATCCGCGCCATCGAGGAAGATCCGGCCGCTGTCGGGTTTCACCAGGCCCATGACCGAATAGAAGCAGGTTGTCTTGCCCGCGCCGTTGGGACCGAGGAGGCCGACGACCTCGCCGCGATGAACTTCCAGGCTGACATCGTGGAGCACGGAGCGCTTGTCGTAGGACTTCGCGATCGAGCGCACCTCGAGTCCGTCGTCCTCCTCCGGCCGCGCTTCGGCGGCCGGGCGCGCGAAGGTCGCGGGCTCATTCACCTCGTTACTGCTTCTGCTGCTGCTGTTGCTGGCGTTGGGGCACGGTGAAGTGGCCGGTCACTCTGCCGCCGCTCGAATTGACGCCCGGGGGCCCGCCGTCCACCACAGCCCGCCCCGAATCGAGGTCGATCACCAGCCTCGAACCATTCACCTGGTTCTGCTCCTGGTTGAGCTGCACATTGCCGATCAGCGTGATCAGCTTGCGGTCGAGGTCGTAAATCCCGAAGTCGCCCTTGGCCGTTTCCGTCGGGCTCTTCACGGTCACGCCGCCGGCGGCGTCGAGCCGCTGGATCTGGGTTTTTCCGCCGGCCGCATTCGAATAGGCCACGGTCAGCCGGGGCGTGTCGAGCGTCATGTCCGTCTGCGTCGCATGGACGTTGCCGGTGAAGATCGCGCGATCGGCGCGATCCTGCACCTCGATGCGGTCGGCGCTGACGTCGACCGGCGCGTTGGTGTTGTGGCCCTTGAGCGCCGATACCGACGATTGCTGCCTCACCTGCCCCGCCGCCGCAGTGGCGACAAGCGCAGTCACTGCAAGGATGATGCCAGCTTTGCGCATGCGCATCATCTGACCGTCCCTTGCACGATTTTCAAGCGCGCTCCGCCATTGAGCACGACCGTGCGGTCGTTGAGATCGGCGCTGATGTGGCTGGCGCTGAACTCGCCGAGCCGCAGCGCGCCTTGTGCGGGGCCCTGGCTGGCGAGCCGGCGGTCGTTCAGGTCGACGAGGACATTGCTGGTGTTGAGATGGAAACCGTCCGCCCCGGCGACATTGACCGGTCCGTCGATCGCCACCCGCTGCGTGTCCAGATTGTACCTACCCTGGTTGGCAGCGATCACCAGCGGGCCCTGCGCTTCGTTGAGGCGGGCGAACATGCCGCGGATATTGACCAGCGGGGAGTCGGAGCTGGGCTGGATGGCACGGTTCGCGACCATCACGAATTGCTGCCCCTTGTCGTCGGTGCCTGTGTAACGGGCGGATTCCACCCGCATACGTTCGGGGGCGCTTTGCACCTTCTTTTTGTCGAGGATGAAGCTCACGTCGCCCTTCTTCTCGAGCGGCGCGAGGGCGAGGATCGCGAGCAACGCTCCGACTGCGCTCGGAAGTGCGATCTTAGTCAGCCGGACGATCCGGTCGTGACCGCTGCCGGGCCTCGCCCAGCGCGGCTTGGAGGACCGTCCGGAACTTGCTCGATCAGCCATCGTGGGCGAAAATGTCCTGCTCGGGCCAGCCGGCCAGATCGAGCAGCGCGCGCGTTGGAAGAAAGTCGAAGCACGCTTGCGCCAGCGCGGTTCGCTCCTCGCGGGCGAGCCGTTCGTCAAGCTTCTCCTTCAGCTGGTGAAGATAGCGTACGTCACTCGCCGCATAGTCGCGCTGCGCGTCGCTCAGTTCTTCGGCGCCCCAGTCGCTGGTCTGCTGCTGCTTGGACACATCGACATTGAGCAGCTCCTTGACGAGGTCTTTCAGCCCATGGCGGTCGGTATAGGTGCGCACCAGGCGCGAGGCGGTGCGCGTGCAATAGACCGGCGCCGCCATGATCCCGAGATACGCGCTCATGATTCCGATGTCGAAGCGCGCGAAATGATAGAGTTTGAGGCGCGTCGAATCGGCAAGCAGTGCCTTTAGGTTCGGCGCCGAATAGTCGCTCCCTCGGTTGAACCGCACGAGATGTTCGTCACCCTTGCCGTCCGACAATTGCACCAGGCACAAGCGGTCTCGCCCCGGGTGGAGGCCCATGGCCTCGGTGTCGACCGCGATCGGGCCATCCGCGAATCTGACGTCCGCCGGCAGGTCTTCCTCATGCAAATGAACTGCCATTCTCACTCCTGCGACAGGGGCCCGCCTCCGCTTTAGTCCGCCTGGTGGCCGCCTTGCCAGCCCTGTGCCAAACTGAGTCACTAGAGCCGGTCAGTTTTTTCCTGTAAGGGCCTGAACGGTGCGTGAGTGAATTACGCGCCATGACCGGTTGCGCCATTTGGCCCGAGCGCGTTGGTTTGTGGGGTAGGCGGGCTCTTTTTTAAGTTCGGACGGTGCATGGGTTTCGATAGAGGGCGCAAGGGGGACCGCGGTGGGCGCGGCCGCGACAAGCGCGAAAGTTTCGGCGGCGACGAAGGCAATTTCGGCGAATTTGGCTACCAGGAGCGCGCCGGCGCTGGCGGCGGCGGCGGTTATGCTGGCCGTGGCGGCTTCGGCGGTGGCGGTGGCGGCTACGGTGACCGCGCTGGCGGCTATGGCGGCGGCGGGGGTGGTGGCTTCCGCGGTGGCGGCGGCGGCGGTTTTCGCGGCGGCGGTGGCGGCGGGATGCCGCCCCAGGTTGTCGGCGAAGGCAAGGGCGTCGTCAAATTTTTCAACCCGCAGAAGGGTTTCGGCTTCATCGTCCGTGACGATGGCGGCGAGGACGTATTCGTCCACATCTCGGCAGTCGAGCAGGCCGGTCTTACCGATCTCGCCGACGGCCAGCCGCTCGAGTTCACGCTGGTGGATCGCGGCGGCCGCGTCTCGGCGACCAACCTGCGCATCGAGGGCGAACCGATGGCAGTCGAGCGCAGCAGTGGTGGCGGTGGCGGTGGCGCCGGCGGACCGCAGCGCCAACTGACCGGTGAAAAGGCCAGCGGAACGGTCAAGTTCTTCAACGCGATGAAGGGTTTCGGCTTCATCCAGCGCGACGATGGTCAGCCCGATGCATTCGTGCACATCTCGGCAGTCGAGCGGGCGGGGATGCCGACGCTTAACGAAGGCGACCGACTCGAATTCGAGCTCGAGGTCGACCGTCGCGGCAAATATGCCGCGGTGAACCTCCAGCCCAAGAGCGAGTAGTTTCTTCCTTAGGGGCGGAAGGGGTCGGGGGAGAAATCCTCCGGCCCTTTTCCCTGCCTATTGCGCGCTTGCCATGAAGGCGCCGATGTCGGCCCTCAGCTGTCGCGCGGAGGGCGGGTCGATGTACATCATGTGGCCCGCCGGATAGTAACTATAGCGAATGTTCGCCGCCAGCCGCGGCTCCAGCGCCATGTGCCCGAGATCATATTCTGCCGCGAAGAAGGGCGTCGCCAGGTCGTAGAGCCCTGCGGCGTTCATGATCTTCAGCCGCGGGTTTTCGCGCATCGCCTGCGCGAGGTCGGAGCTGGTGTTCGCCGCGAACTGCTGTCCGTCGGGCGAGTTATGCTGGAAATTCCAATCGTTGCCGATGCCGCCATAGTTATTCGGCCGGAACGTCAGCGGCGTCTTGTAGCCGAGGTCGCGGAACATGTAGTCGTTGAACGCGGCGACGAACCCGCCGCTGATCGCGCTAGCCTGCGGATCGTAACTCGGCGATTCGCCAGCCGCGTCGCTCTCGGTGCCGACGAACCGCGAATCGATCCGCCCGATGATCTCGCGACGATCGCGTAGCAACTCACGCTGGAAACGGTTGGGCTGCACGCGGAGGTTAGACCGGATGATGTAGTCGGTCGAAAGACCGGTCAGCTTCGACATCTGCTCGGCTATCGACTGCTTTTCCTGGTCGCCGAGCGCCGCGCCCTTCTCCAGCGCCGCCGCATAGGGTCCGGCCGCAAAAGCCTTGGCTTCGGCAACGAAGCTGCTGAGGTTGGGCTTCGGCTGGATCTTGCCGTGGTACCAGGCGTCCGCGGCATAGGTCGGCAGGAAGTTGACGAGTGTCTGGTCGTTGCCCGAGAACAGCCCGATATCGAGGATCGTCGAGACGAGGACGATTCCATTCAGCTGGACCCCCTTGTCGGAAAGTGACTTCGACAGCCCGCCGGCGCGCGTGGTGCCATAGCTCTCGCCGATGATGAATTTTGGCGAGTTCCAGCGGTTATAGACAGTCAGATAACGCTGGATCGTGCGGGTGAAGGCATCGAGGTCCTTGTCCACCCCGAAGAAATCCTTCGGCTCCGCCTTGCCGAGCTCGCGCGACAGTCCTGTCGTCGGCGCGTCGATGAAGACGAGGTCGGTAATGTCGAGCAATGTGTCGGGATTGGGGCCATAACGGAACGGCGGGCCGGGAATGGTCTCGGGCGAGGAGGCGTCAACCTTCATCGGTCCGAACGAACCCATGTGCAGCCACATGGTCGATGAACCGGGGCCGCCGTTGAATAGGAACGTGACCGGCCGGGCACGCCCTGCCGATGGGATCGTGTAGGCGGTGTAGAACATGCTGGCGATCGGCTCGCCCTTGTCGTTCCGGATGGTCAGGTGGCCCGGCGTCACCGTGTAGGCGAGCACCTTGCCCCGAAGCGGGATCTGACGTCGCACGGGCTGGGCGTCTTCCTCGACGCTGGCCTTGACCACGTCCTTGTCGGGCTTGGCTTCGGCCTTGGAATCCTTCGAGGGCACGTCCCCAGCCGAGCTATCCTGGGCATAGGCCGGGGCGCTCAGCACGAGCGCAATGGCGAGCAGAGACGATCGCATTGTTATTTTCCCCCCATCGGAATTGGATGTCCCTCGACCATGACATAGTCGACGCGCTGAACAGCGGTCGGATCGACCAACGGGTCTCCCTCGACTGCAATCAGATCGGCGGACTTGCCGGGATCGAGCGTTCCGGTCTCCCCCAACAGGTTCATCAGGTCCGGGCCGCCCTTGGTCGCCGCGATCAGTGCGTCGCGCGGGGTCATCCCACCCTTGCTGACCATCAGCTCGACTTCATGATTGGCCTGGCTGTGCGGCGCGACCGCGCTGTCGGTGCCGAGCGCGATCTTGACGCCGTTGCGATAGGCTAGGTTGAGCCCCTTGCCCCAGACGCTGAGCGTCTGCCGAGTCTTCGCCTCGCTCGCGGGCGAGATGATGCCTTTCCCAAGCGCGTTGGCGACCCCGCTGAAGGCCATCAGCGTCGCGACATAATAAGTGCCGCGCGCCTTCATGTCCTTGATGCCCTGCTCGTCGATGAACGTGCCGTGCTCGATCGAATCGACGCCGGCGCGGACGGCGGCATCGATGCCCCTCGCGCCATGCGCGTGGGCCGCGACCTTCAGCCCGTTGAAGTGGGCCATGTCGCAGATCGCTTTCATCTCCTCGTCGGTGAAATGTTGCTCGAGGCCCCGAGTGCCTGGATCGAGCACGCCGCCGGTGGCCATGATCTTGATCCAGTCGACGCCCGCCGCGGCAAGTTGCCGGACGATCTTTTGGCACTCCTGCGCGCCGGTGCAGACGGAGGGGTCGAGATGCGCCTCGTCAAATGCTTCGACCAATTCCGGTGGAAGACCGGTTGTGGGATCGGCGTGGCCGCCGATGATCGACAGCGGCTGGCCCGCGACCTTGATCCGCGGACCCGGGAAGCGCCCCTCTGCAACCGCGTCGCGCACTGCGATCACCGCACTGGTGTTGCCGCCAAGGTCGCGCACCGTCGTGAAGCCGCCGCGCGCCATCTCCAGCGCGTGGGTGAGGCCGACCGTCGTATCGTACGGGACGGAATATTTCTTGGTGTAGCGATTGTACCAGGGCTCGCCGCTGGTGCCGGTGAGGTGAACGTGTGCGTCGGTCATGCCCGGCATCACCGTGCGGGCACGCTCGTCGACGACAATAGCGCCTGCGGGAGCCGTGAAGCCGCTTTCGATCCGCGCGATCCGCCCATTGTCGACGATCACCGTCGAGCTGCCGCGCTCGGGCTGTGCGGCGTCGACAATCAGGTGGCCAGCCTGGACGGCATAGGTTTCGGCATTGGCGGCAGCGGCGACGGACAGCGCGGCGGCGCCCGCGAGCAGAGCTTTGAGCATGAACAACCCCTCCGGAAGAGGCGCCTACGCTTAACGGCTATGGCACGCGCTTCAAGTGATCAGTGACTGAAGTGTTGTAAGTTGATCAGCCTCAATTGCCGGCTTGTCGGTCCGGATTCGACTGATTCGGGGGAAACGCATGGCAAGGCCGGATTTGTGGCGCGTGCTCTTGTGGATCGAATCGAACGCGACTTCGAGCACGAGAGCCTTTTCGACCTCGCGCACCGGACCGAAGCGCTCGATCGTGTGGCCGCGGATCCAGCGGTCGAGCCATTTCAGCTCGTCATCGGTGAAGCCGAAATAGGCCTTGCCGACAGGGAGCAGTTCGCCGTCCCCGGTCCAGCAA
>DASSIU010000228.1:0-3518 GCA_035691585.1 Sphingomicrobium sp.
CGGTGAATGAACGAGATGGCGCAAGCTGGCGAGCACGGGCCCGTAAGAAGCGGCATGCGCGGCAAGGGTGGAGTCCCATTGCAGCGGCGGCGCGCCAACCATGGCGCGTTCCCGATTGTGAGCGTCGAGCAGGCGCTGCGCGAGTTCGCCGGTAGCACCCTGGGGTGCAGGCAGTGCTGAGGTCGGCGACGCCGCGAGTAGCGTCGTTACCAGCCCGGCGAACATCCGAACGCTGTTCATTCAGCCGGTCTCGCACGAACGAGCTAAACGCTCGTCACGGATCATGGTTAACGCCGTGGGTTCAGGGCTTGCGTCGCACCGCCCAGACGAGCGCCGACAGGCTGCTGATGATGGCAGCAAGCGCGATCAGCATTGCGGGATCGATGATCAGCATGAAGCGACTCCGTCGACGCATGTTCCTCATTTGTTCCCTATAATCAATAGGAAACTTCCTATTCCTCGAATTTCGGAGCGTCTCCACCGCGAACGCAGGACGGAGAGAGGCGAGTAGCATGGTTTGAGGGGAGCGCCCTGCCGATGCTTGCCCTCTTACCACCTCTAGGCTAAGGCGCGCGCCGTCCGGCGGATGCTCATTCAGCATCGGCGGCAGCCCGTCCTTTGGCGAGCGCGTACGGTGGACCGGCAAGTGACCGGCGCCGCGACGCGCTTTTTGCCATGGAAGGGGTTGCGGACGCCGCATTCGGATGAGCCGAACGCGGCAGTTGGTACAACCAGGTCCGCATGCAGGAGCTTCGCCATGGTGGCGCGGCGCGGCAAGCGAATTTGAAGTTTCGAGAGACAGCAACCTTATGGCGACCACGACATTCCCGACCCGCGACGATTTCGCGGCTCTTCTCAACGAAAGCCTCGGGGGCGAGAACGAAGCCTTCGAAGGCAAGGTGGTGAAGGGCACCGTTACGGGAATCGAGAATGACATGGCCGTCATCGACGTCGGCCTGAAGTCGGAAGGGCGGGTTGCGCTGCGCGAATTCGCCGCGCCGGGCCAGAAAGCGGAGCTCCAGATCGGCGATGAGGTCGAGGTCTATGTCGACCGCGTCGAGAATAGCGCCGGCGAAGCGATGCTGTCGCGCGATCGCGCGCGCCGCGAAGCAGCGTGGGACAAGCTCGAAAAGGAATTCGAAGCCGGCAATCGTGTCGAAGGCGTCATCTTCGGCCGCGTGAAGGGCGGCTTCACGGTCGATCTCGGCGGCGCCGTGGCCTTCTTGCCCGGTTCGCAGGTCGATATCCGTCCGGTGCGTGACGTTGGTCCGCTGATGGACCTGCCGCAACCGTTCCAGATCCTCAAGATGGATCGCCGCCGCGGTAATATCGTCGTGTCGCGCCGCGCGATCCTCGAGGAGACCCGCGCCGAGCAGCGCAGCGGGCTCATCCAGAGCCTCGCCGAGGGCCAGGTCATCGAGGGCGTGGTCAAGAACATCACCGATTATGGCGCGTTCGTCGATCTCGGTGGGATCGACGGCCTGCTCCACGTCACCGACGTCAGCTACAAGCGCGTCAATCACCCGTCCGAGGTGCTGAACATCGGCGACACGGTGAAGGTGCAGATCATCCGCATCAACAAGGACACGCAGCGCATCAGCCTCGGCATGAAGCAGCTCGAGAGCGATCCGTGGGAGGGGGCTTCCGCCAAATATCCGGTCGGTGGCACGTTCCGTGGTCGGGTGACCAACATCACCGAATATGGTGCCTTTGTCGAGCTCGAGCCGGGCATCGAGGGCCTTGTCCACGTCTCGGAGATGAGCTGGACCAAGAAGAACGTCCACCCGGGCAAGATCGTCAGCACCTCGCAGGAAGTCGACGTGAAGGTCCTCGAGGTCGACGAGGAGAAGCGCCGGATTTCGCTCGGCCTCAAGCAGGCGCAGTCGAACCCGTGGGAGGCCTTCGCGGCGGCCCATCCAGTCGGCTCGGTTGTCGAGGGCGAGGTCAAGAACGCGACCGAATTCGGCCTGTTCATCGGCCTCGACGGCGACGTCGACGGAATGGTCCATATGTCGGACATCGCCTGGGGCGTCTCTGGCGAGGAGGCGCTGCAGCTTCATCGCAAGGGCGAGGCGGTCAAGGCGCAGGTCCTCGATGTGGACGTCGAGAAGGAGCGAATCAGTCTCGGCATGAAGCAGCTCGAGGGTGGCGGCAGCGGTGCCGCCGCTTCCGGCGGGGCTTCGACCGCGGGCGGCGTCAAGAAAGGCGAGACGGTCACCATCACGGTCCGAGCCGTCCAGGACGCCGGGCTCGACGTGCAGGTCGGAGACGACGGCGCGGTTGGATTCATCAAGCGCGGGGATCTCGGGCGTGACCGCGACGAGCAGCGTCCGGAGCGTTTCCAGGTCGGGCAGAAGTTCGACGCCATGGTCGTTGGCTTCGACCGTTCGAAGAAGCCGAACTTCTCGGTGAAGGCGCTACAGATTGCCGAGGAGAAGCAGGCGGTGGCGCAATATGGTTCTTCGGATTCGGGAGCCTCGCTCGGCGACATCCTGGGGGCTGCGCTCAAGGAAGCCCAGTCTGGGAAAGCCACCAAGAAAAAATAACCAAGTACCGGAAAAGCGCGGCGTTCTTCATTCAGGCGCCGCGCAAATCCATCTTGCGTGGGACCGAGTTTCCTGACAGCCTGAGTTCAAACCGGCCCTTGTTGCAACCGGGGAGTAGGGGCCGTTCATCCTGAAGCGGGGAAGCCGATGATCCGTTCTGAGCTGGTGCAAATGCTGTGCGCCGATTTTCCCGACCTCACCCAGCGCGAGGTCGAAGGCGTGGTGAGCGCCATTTTCGATTCCATCACCGAACAGCTCGCCAAGGGCGGCCGCGTCGAACTGCGCGGGTTCGGCGCCTTTTCGACCCGTCAGCGGGATGGCCGTGTCGGGCGCAACCCGCGAACCGGTGAGGCGGTCTCGGTCAACGCCAAGCGCGTGCCCTACTTCAAGCCGGGTAAGGAAATGCGCGAGCGCTTAAACCTCAAGGAAGTGACCGCGGAGTAATTCTTGGGTTACAACCGCCGCCGTGCGGACGTGGCGGAACCGGTAGACGCTGGAGACTTAAAATCTTCTGCCCATAGGGCGTGCGGGTTCAAGTCCCGCCGTCCGCACCAACGAGGACAAGTCGGCCCCGAACCGCTGTTAATCTAGAGCAATTTATTAAGCTTGCTACGCTAGCCCTCGTCACAGTGTGGCGAGGTGGCGAACCCAAGTGACGAGGACGACCGGCTCAAGGCTGAGTAACGCCCGCCGCGACGCTGTAGTGCTCGCCACCCTGATTATCGCCGTGATGCTGCTGATCTGGAACGGCAGCAAGTTTTTCCACAGCCTGCCGCTTAGTGACGAGAACTTCGGACCGGGAATCCGACTTGCGAGCACGGCGCTCACCCTGAACGTCGCGCTGATCCTGTTCGGCTGGCGGCGCTACGTCGATCTGCAGCACGAGGCCGAAATGCGCGCCGAGCACGAGCGACGAGCGGTCGTTCTGGCGACCACGGATGCGATCACGGGACTATATAATCGCAAAGGCTT